>JAUHXI010000134.1 GCA_030426875.1 bacterium | reverse complement strand
CTTCTACAGCAGGATGGTGTCCTGCAAA
The DNA here is from genome assembly GCA_030426875.1 of bacterium. Lineage (GTDB taxonomy): Bacteria > Patescibacteriota > Gracilibacteria > UM-FILTER-43-11 > UM-FILTER-43-11 > JAUHWS01. Next base: position 4,251 of record JAUHXI010000134.1, on the reverse strand, counting down.
GACTTTTTGTGTAACGCTAAGGCTTAAAATAAAGAGGGTAAATAATTTTTTCATGATTTTTTTTATTTAAAGTACCTCAAATCCCATCATCATTCCTGAGTGCAAATGCTCTGCAATGTGGCAATGCGCCATCCAAGTTCCTGGATTCGACATTTCGACTAAGATATCCACTGCTTCACCATTTTTTATGAGCGAAGTGTCCTTCCATTGCAAATTGTCATTGGCCACTCCGTCACGTGAAAGCACCACAAAACGCTGACCATGAAAATGAATGGGATGCTGCATGGGGTGCATGGATTCTGGGTCGTTAAAAATGCGAATTTTGACCATATCCCCCTGATCAAACTCCCAATTGATGTCCATATTCTCCTTCTTCGTCTCTTCATCAATCAACTTCCAGGTCACGTTTTCAGAGGTCGATGTTGCATTCATTTGGGGCATGTCATCCTCCCATTCAATTTCTGGCGGATTATGGCTCATGGCCATTGCACCCATTTCCATGCTGGGCATGTCGATAGAGAGTCTGAGTGATTTGTCTGGGTCTTGATCTAAATAGGTCTGCATGTTGGAGCGGACCGACTCATAGTCGGTCGGGTTGCTACGAAGCGTTTCAAAATCACTCACCGTTTCTAGTTCACCTTCCACAGTAATTTGCCCCATCACATAGGCTTTTTCGGGAATTTTGTGGATGATCTCAAAAGTTCCTTTTTCGGGGAATTGCATCTCGACAATCATGCGTTCAGCAGGGGCAATGATAGTGGAGTCGATCAAGGTTTCATTTTCGACTCGACCCACATCAGAACCGACTAATTTCATTTGAACTCCGGGGATGCTGAGATCGAAAGTGCGAGTGTTGGCCACATTGGTTAAATAGAAGCGAATGGTTTCATTTTGCTTCACCGTCATCTGAAAATCTTCCTCATTATTAATGAGCATGGTGTTGCCAAAACGTCCCATCAAAGAGTGGGTGGTGTGATCGGTATTAAAAACAGGTTGATCTTCGGTGATTAAAATATCATCAAAAATCAGGACTTCTTCTCGATCCACTTTTGCCCAATAATCAGGATCCTCAGGCTCCACTAGCATATTCCCATAAAGCCCTAATTCCTGAGTATAATCCTCTCGAATATGAGGATGGTACCAATAAATCCCTTCATCGGGGAATTTGATGGTGTAGCTGAAAGTTTCGCCGGGTTTAATGGGGTCTTGAGTGACCTCGGGAACACCATCAAATTGATTGTCTAGGCGCAGGCCATGGGAGTGAAGAGTGGTGTCAACATCGAGAGAGTTTTTGAAGAAAAGGGTGATCTCGGCATTTTGTTCGACTTTTAAAAGAGGTCCCGGAATTTGACCATTATAGGCCAGACGCTTGATTTCTTTATTCCCCAACTCTTGTTTGACGAGGCTGGCTTCCATCTCGTAGGTATCGCCGTCTTTTAATAGGATGATCTCAGAGGGTTTGGCTTCAGGAAGCCCCTTGATATCTTGAGAAAATGAATCTCCCAAATCAATCTCTACCTGCGCATCTTTAACGATTAAATTTCCCTCCTCATCAAACTCACAATCACCCATCCATTGATCTCCCATCTGGTGGCAAGGCATGCCTGTCATGGCGTTTGGGTCAAAATTTTCAGGGGCTTGTGTTACCTCTTCTATTTCTTCTGTTGGGGTTGAGCAGGCTGTCAGAAGTAGGATGGTTGTTAAGGCTAAGATAGAATTTTTGGCCTTCATAATTTTTTGAATTAAGGAATATTTAAGAATTGTTCTAAGTTTTTTGATGACAATCCATTTGGGATAAAATTCTATTTCAATTTATTCCAGCTTTGCCCTCCATCAATACTCTTGTATATAGCACTCTCTTTATTGAGAGCATAAAGAGTGTTTGACTGGTTTTGGTCAAAGGCAAAGTACAAAACAAATCCCAAATCAACTTCAATACTTTCCCAAGTTTGGCCCCCATCAACACTTTTTAGCAAACCAAGTGTCTCGGAAAAAGAAATCATATTATTTTTATTTATAGGATCAACCCCAACAGCCGTTACAACTCCAGTATTTAAGGTTTCCGAAAGTGTCGCCCAGGTTTCACCTTGATCCTTACTGATAAAAAGCCCCTTTGTTGTTGAGGCATACACAACATTTTCATCATATGCATCAGCCGTTAAAGAAATAACATTTTGAGGTTCGCTATTCATCAGAACCCAGGTTTCGCCGCCATCAGTGCTGCGTTGCAATCCACCATGCCATCCATAGAGAACATTTGGATTGCTAGGGCTTATAGTCATTGAATGAAAGTCCACAGGGCCAGATAAGCCATCTGATATTTTTTGCCAACTCATGCCACCATCATTCGATCGTTGCACACCAATGTTTCCGCCCTGCTTAGGGTGTCCACTGGTAAAGTAGATTGTAGGATCTTCAGGGTGAGCTGAAAATCCCATAAAATCATCTTGAATATCACCGATGCGATAAAGGTCTTTATCATCCATTAGGAGCAAAAGCCCGGTGTGCGTGGCAATATACAATTTATTGCTTTCTATAGCATCGACAGCAAGTCCGTGCGCATGCGAAATATTGTTCACAGGATTGAGTTCAAGCTCTAGATTAGGTGTCTCAGTACTACTTGGTGATGATGAATCTACTTCCCCTATCCTTACCTCATTTGACGATGAGCACCCTGACAGAAATAAAATAGCTACAAAAGCTAAGTTGGTTATTTTAAGTTTCATAAAAATTTTTTGAATTAGATGATAGATTACTTTCGAGCCGCACAAACTTGGGGTGATTGCATTTTGTTAGCAATATTATAAATCGAGAGGATGACCAGTGCGATTCCGATCAAACCAAATTCCATGCCTCCCAAAGGTAGGTAACTCATAAATACAAAAGAGGCTGAAATGCCAAAAACAGAAGAAAGAATGACAGAGCCACAAGCAGAGCATCCCACTCCTAGAGTGCCAACAATCAAACCAAGGACACTTGTTTTAGCTGTCTTCCTGATCGCCCTATTCTTTCTCAAGTAGAAAATAAGCATAGCTATATTGATTCCAGCCAATAATGAAACCACGACAACCATTATTTGAGAGCTTAAAGTGAAGTTGGTAACAAACGAACCCAGAGATGAAAAGATAAGCTTCAACTTGCCTGCAAAGTTAAGCACTTCTGAAGTGATGGCCAATTTGATCACATCATAACTTGAAAGCCAGGTCATTATCGCTCCAATTAAAATTGCAGATGACAAGGTTATAAGGCCATACAAAGGGCTAGTAAAAACTTCCTGTAGTGATTTGGTGATCTTTTTCATGGAAGCCTATTTATTGAGTTCAGCTTCAATGATCTGCTCAAAAACTGAAAACGGTTGAGCTCCAGAAACGAGTTGACCATTAATAAGGAAGCCTGGAGTCCCTGACACACCTGCCGATTGACCATCAGCTAAGTCTTTAGCGACTTCATCCTTATATTTTTCACTATCCAAACATTCAGTAAATTCTGCTTTATCCACCCCGACTTGGTCAGCCAATTCATAAAGCTGATCTTTTTCCATCCCACGACCATTGGAATTAGTGGTTTCAAAAATAAGATCATGGTAGGCAAAGTAAGTCTCATCATCAGTTTGCTCACGAACACATTCGGCTGCCATGGCTTGCTCGGTAGCAAGGGGGTCGTGGAATCCAAGTGGGAAGTCACGGAAAACCATTTTTAGCTGGCCCGTTTCAATATATTTTTCTTGAATAAGGGGAAGGGTTTGAGTGGCATGCCGTTTACAAAAAGGACATTCATAGTCGGAAAATTCCACCATGGTCACAGGAGCATCAGGGTCACCTAATATGGCATCATCATCTGTAAAATCACCTTCCACAAATTTAGGCTTGTTGGCTTCAATTTGGGCCTGTTTAGCCTCTTCCTCTTGTTTTTGAATGTAGGACTGAATGCCTTCTTCGATCTGTTGAGAAAGATCCTGTCCGTTGGTGTTTTCTACTCCCGAACTATTACGCATTTGCATGGCAAAGAAAACGAGAGCTCCTGCAATCACCACGGCTGCAAATGTAATGGCAATGGCTAGGGTATTATTATTTTGATTGTTCATAAGTAACGGCTATTAATTATTAAAAAGCTCAAAAAAGAGCAACAATGATAAATAACTGCTGTTTAGATACGAAGCCTTATGCCTTCAGAGTGGGTTCCGGGTGGTAGATAGGATAGGTATTCGATTTGAACCAATGCTTGGTCTTTGCTCAAAGGAGAAAATTCTCC
>JAUHXI010000133.1 GCA_030426875.1 bacterium | reverse complement strand
GTCACCTTGGTCATGGCGTTGTGGGACAGTCAGGTCGGTGCTGTTCAAGTCACTCAGGCGGGTCACAATCCGATCATTCATTATCAGGCCAAAGAAAAAAAAGCCATTAAATTGGCTCATGGTGGGGTGGCTTTGGGGATGATTGAGGATATTTCTAAGGTGGTTAGTACTAAGTCTACAACGCTGTTGGAAGACGATTTATTTGTGATGTACACAGATGGAATCACTGAAGCTCGGGATGAAAAGGAGGCTATTTATGGCACAGAGGCTTTGATGCATTCGGTTGAAAAAAACAGTTACCTTAATACGGCGCAGGCGATTCACAATGCGATTCTGAAGGATTTGCACGATTTTATGGGTGCGCATCCCCAGGATGATGATGTGACCTTGATGGTGATGAGACGAAAAAAATAAGATCTAGAGACGTAAGATTTTGCATCTTTATATTTTTTTGGTGCTTGGAGTTTGCAATTTGGAATTTAAAACTACAGCATTTTAGCTAAAAACTGTCCGGTGTAGCTTTCTTTGCATTTTGCGACCTCTTCGGGTGTGCCTGTGCAGAGAACTCGGCCACCCCCACTTCCTCCTTCTGGTCCTAGATCTACGATGTAGTCTACAGATTTGACGACGTCTAAATTGTGCTCAATCGTCAAGACGGTATTTCCTTTATCAACCAGGGCTTGCAGTACAGTTAGGAGTTTTTGTACGTCTTCAAAATGGAGTCCAGTGGTGGGTTCATCTAAGATGTAGATAGTTTTTCCGGTGGATCGTTTGGCCAATTCGGTGGCTAGCTTTATCCGTTGTGCCTCTCCTCCAGATAAGGTGGTGGCGCTTTGTCCCAGTTGAATGTAGTCCAGTCCCACCGCATGAAGGGTGCTGAGCTTCTTTTTGATTTGTGGGATGGCTTCAAAAAAATGAAGCGCTTCTTCCACAGTCATGCTCAACACTTGCGAGATGTTCTTTCCATGCCAGGTGATGTCCAGGGTTTCAGAATTGTAGCGTTTGGCTTTACAGACTTCACAGGGCACGTAAACATCGGGTAAAAAATGCATTTCAATTTTAACCATTCCGTCTCCACTGCAGGATTCGCAACGACCTCCTTTTACATTGAAGCTGAAGCGTCCATCTCGATAACCTCTCAATTTTGACTCACTGGTGGAGGCAAAGAGTTGACGGATGTCCGAGAAGACACCGGTGTAGGTGGCGGGATTACTCCGTGGGGTTCGACCAATGGGAGACTGATCAATATTGATGATCTTATCCAAATGCTCAATACCTTTGATTTCTTTGTGTTTACCCGCTTTGTGTTTGGCTCGATTCAGTTTGACGGCTAAGACGGGGCAGAGGATGTGATTGATGAGGGAGGATTTTCCTGAGCCGGACACACCTGTAACCCCAATGAAGGTGTTGAGGGGAAATTTAGCGTCTACATTTTGCAAATTGTTTTCTTCGGCCCCGATGATTTCTAAGAACTTACCGTTGCCTTTGCGTCGTTTTTTAGGAACAGCGATCTTTTTTTTGCCTGACAAGAATTGCCCTGTCACGGAGTTGGGATCATTTTTAATTTCTTCAGCGGTTCCTTGGGCAATCACATTCCCTCCATGTTTTCCGGCTCCGGGACCGATGTCCAGTACGTGATCGGCAATGCGGATGGTGTCTTCATCATGCTCGACCACGATCACGGTGTTTCCTAAATCACGCAGGTGTTCCATGGTTTTGATCAGTCGTTCATTGTCGCGTTGGTGGAGTCCAATGGAGGGTTCATCCAGTACATATAGAACACCTTGAAGGGAGGAGCCAATTTGAGTGGCCAGTCGGATGCGCTGGGCTTCACCTCCGGATAGTGTGTTGGCAGCTCGATTTAAGGTTAAATAGCTCAATCCCACATTTTTTAAGAATTCTAAGCGGGCTGCGATTTCTACAATAATCAAGCGCGCGATTTTATATTCATTGTCTGTCAGGAATTTCTTTTTTCCTACGGGTTTCATGTGTTCAAAAAAATCATGCGCTTCTTCGATGGACATCTTAGTGGCTTCGATGATTGACTTGTCCAATACCGTGATGGCCAAAATTTCTGGTCGGAGGCGCATGCCTTTACAACTTTCACAGGTGGTGATTTCCATGAATTTTTCGATGTTTTTTCGCACGTAATCTGAATCTGTTTCGTGGTAACGGCGTTCTAAATTGGGCACCACGCCTTCGTAGGTGGTTTCACTTTCGTAACTTGAATTTTTACCGGAATAGGTCGTTTTAAAGGTGTCGTCTCCTGTGCCGTACATGATAAGGTTTACTTGGCGTTCATTGAGTTTTCCGACGGGGGTGTTGATGTCAAATTTATGCTTCTTTCCTACTTCTGTCAGTAGGTTGTTGTACCAATTGAGCCGCATGCTTGAGATGGACCAGGGTACGATGGCTCCTTCGGCGATGGTGAGCCGTGGGTTGGGCATGACCATTTTTGGATTGATCTTTAGGTTGGTTCCTAGTCCATGACAATCGGTACAGGCTCCATGTGGGGAATTGAACGAAAAGGAGCGGGGTGCGATTTCTGGCAAGCTCATGACACCATGGGTCTCACAGGCAAAGTGTTCAGAAAAAAGTTGTTCCTCCTTATTTTCTGCGTCCAAAATGATCATGAGTCCTTCTCCGTGCTTCAGGCAAATTTCGATGGAATCTGCCAGTCGTGAACGGTCTTCGTTTTTTTCTTCAATTTCTTCACCAGAGTTTAATTTTTTGAAGTTGCGTTTAAAATTCCGCACTACTAAACGATCGACTACGATTTCGATGCTGTGTTTCTTTTTGGGGTCTAGATCTAGTTCTTCATTGATGTTGTAAATGATGCCATCCACGCGTATCCGAACGAAGCCGTCTTTACGGATTTTTTCTAGCACCTTCAAGTGTTCCCCCTTTCGATCTCTGATGACGGGGGCTATGAGCATGATTTTTTTACCCTCTTCCATTTCTGCCACTTCATCTACAATTTGACTGGCGGACATGCGGCCAATGACTTTATCGCATTCTGGGCAATGGGGGTGACCGATTTTGGCATATAAAAGGCGTAGGTAATCATAAATTTCAGTCACGGTTCCTACGGTTGAGCGCGGGTTGCGGCTGGCTGTTTTTTGATCGATTGAAATGGCGGGGCTGAGTCCGTCAATAGAATCGACATCAGGTTTGTCTGTTAGTTGTAAAAACTGTCGTGCATAGGTGCTCAGGCTTTCGACGTAACGTCGTTGGCCTTCGGCGTAGATGGTGTCGAAGGCGAGGGATGATTTTCCGGAGCCTGAAAGGCCTGTGATGACAACCAATTGGTCGCGAGGAATTTCGACATCAATGTTTTTTAGATTATGCACTCGGGCACCTTTGACAACAATTTTTTTCATTTTTTAGTTATGGCTTGATTACTTGTTATTAAAATGAGTCTCGCGACGTGGTTGGTATGGGTCTCAAAATTTGAGTTCTTTGATATTTTTAATGTTCTACAATCAAGGTGCGAACTCGTGTTCTCTAAGCCTTACATATTTTTTTACAAAAATCAAGGGCTATGCTACAATTTCTCTTGTGGTTTTTGATGATAATTAAGAATAAATAATAAACAATAAATAAACAGACAATGATTGAAATACTCAAACAAATTCCATTTTTTGCTGAGTTGCCGGACGAGGATCTTCAGGCAATCGACGAAAAAGTTCAGTTGCAATACTTTGGCCCGCATCAGACTATTTTTGAGCAAGGAGATTATGGAGAAGAAATGTTCATCATTAAGCGGGGTCGTGTTGAGGTGCTTAGGGACAACAGCATTATTGCTGAGCTTCAAGAGCCTGCTTTTTTTGGTGAGATGGCTTTGGTTTCTGAGGAGCCTCGTAATGCGGGTGTTCGTGCCCTCACTGATGTTGAGGCTTTGGTTTTGAAGAAGGAAGACTTTAAATCCCTTTTGGAAAACAAGCCCAGTATTGCTTCTAATGTGAGTTATGAAGTGGTCAAAAGAGCTAATCAACTGTCTTGAGAGCCTTTGATGAATCAAGTTCCTAAATAAATGTTGCTACAAAAAAGTTTATCCTCCACCTTTACTTTTAAATTAATAACCCCTTGATGACTTTTTTCATTCACTTCCTACTTGCTCATTTCATTGCTGATTACCCTTTGCAGTCAGGTAAACTTGTTCAGTTAAAAATGAAGCGTTCTGTGGGGGTTTTTATTCATGGATTGATCCATTTAGGGGTGATGTTAATTATCCTTTCGCCCTTACTTCATCTTAAAAAAACCTGGATTGCGGTTGCCATTGTTTACATCACACACAATCTT
>JAUHXI010000132.1 GCA_030426875.1 bacterium | reverse complement strand
AGAAACCACCACATCTTCGCCCGTTTGACTGACGATAAAGCTGTAGATCAAAGCCAAATAATCGATCACACTACATGACCCTCCTGGATGCCCTGATTGAGAATTCATGACCATTTCGACAATGGAAGCTCGGCAGCCTTTGCTGAGGGTGTTTAAAAAATCGAGGTGGTCTTGAGTGAGGGGGGTTCCGATTGCGGGTAGCTTCATGGATTTTAAAGATTATCTTATTGCCTTTATTTTAACACAACAGGAGAAGCAAATTGAAGGCGAGATTCGCGAATTTCGCCTTCAAGATCAATCTCCCCTCAAATAACCCGGCAAATAAAGCGGTGGTTTGAGTCCTTTTACTTTTTTCACCAATTCCAAATCTTCTAAATTAGTCTTTCCATAGTAAAGCCATTTTAAATCACCTCCTTTTTTAACGTAGTCGACGATCATTGCATAACCCCTAAAGTACAGTGCATCTTTAGTGAACGCACCTGCCTCACTCGTATTGGCCAATCCTCGCTTCGTTTTCAGCGCCACCGTCCATGCCCGCTCAGCCCCAAAGCCCAGCTCAACAATTTTCATATAAACTTCCGAAAAACTCCCTTTTAAAGCCACATCCATTCCAAGAATTGTGGACGCACCCCAGTATTTTTTAATCGTTTCATTTGATTCAGTTTTTTCCTGGTTGTAAACCGCTAAGCCTTCCTCGGTCATCAGGTAATCGGCTAAGCCTCTTTGAAACAGTTTGTAGGGTTGACGGGACCCATTCATTGCTGTGAAGACATGGGTTTCTACTTCGTGAGCAATGGTCCCTTTTAGGCGATCTTCTCCAAAGGTTGCACCGGCTTTGATGAAAATCGTGTTTTCTTTTCCGGCAATGGCATCAGAGACTAAGTCTTCTTTTAATTTAACTCGCCATCCCTTCAATCCAAATCCTTCGATTGCTTTTTCAAAGCGTTTTTTAGCCTCTTTAGCTGTCAATTTTTTACCCACGGCAGGGAACTCTTTTGGCATGGATTCCACTTCTTTTACTGCCAATTGATAAAGTTTTTTGTCGATGGTTCCATAGAGAGCGATTGATTTTTGAGTGAATTCTGAGGTGCCTCGAGCTTCTAAAAGCTCCACTTTTCGCTTGATTTCATCTGCTTTTTTTTGCCAGAGTTGGCCCATGGGTGTGTTAGGAAAATCAAGACGTTGTAAGCGAGAATAGAGGTTTTTGGGTTTGAATTTTAGTGCCTTGTACTCAAATTGTGGATCGTATTCGGGATCCATTAAAAATTTGGCATGTTCTTCTTTTAAATTCACTGGCCGAAGGTGGCCTAGTAACTTGATTTGACCATCAATGTCAGAGAGTTCTTGGTCGATATTCAATAGGTCTTTTTCAGAAAAATGACGTTGAATGACGGGTGTTTTTTTTGCAGTTGAGTTCAATACAGGTGTATTTCGCATGGGGTCGATCAGAAAATGTTTTAGGTCTCTTTGGCCGATCAACATGTCATAGCTTTCCCATTTAAAATCTTCGGTGTTAACAGCTGTCACTACCTTTTGATCCATCAGGGTGAATTTGCATTTCCCAGCTTCTCCCAAGCCAATGGTGTCCGCAACGCTTTTGTCTAGAATTGATTTTTCGATCGCAGGTTCCATTTGAGCTACTATTTTCTTGTTACCAGATTTGCCGATGAGTTCCACCACTTCCATGTTTCCAATCACGGTGCGCCCCGCAAATTCATCATTTTTGAGTTCGATTTTTTGACCAAAAATATCTTGAGCAATGCGGACACCTTTTTCAGGCGTGTTTACTTTTATGCCTTGTACTCGCTCTAGGCGACGGCGAAGTGGGGCCATGTTGGCCACTTGAACCTGAAGTCCAGCTCGGGCATTGATTTCCAAAAGGGCTGGCCCCATGTTTTTATCCAGTACAATGTCTACAGCTGCAAAACCTAGGTTAGTCACATGTTGTACGCGAGAGGCGATCAAAAGAATCTCTTCCCAATGGGGTACTTTGATTCCTTTGATTTCACCAAAGCCAGGAATACTATCGATGATTTTGTTGTATTGGGTGGCAAAGGTTAATTCACCTTTTGCAATGTCAATGCCCACACCAACGCCTCCCATGTGTATATTGGCTTTTCCTTGAGAGCTCTCAGTTGGTAGGCGGAGCATGGCCATCACGGGGATTAAATTGTGCACGACAATGCGGAAGTCGGGAAGGCCTTTGTATGACATTTTTTTGAAAAGTTTCGGGGCTTCTAGGCGTTGTTCAAACAACGCTGCATCTGAAATGCCAGCCAATGAATACCGACCATCTAAAATATCGTTGATATGACTTGATAAGTCTTCCATTGACATGATGGAACCATTTTCTTTTACAAAATTTCCTCCTTTTCGTGCTCGAATGATGATGATGCCCTCTCCCCCAAAACCTGCATTGGGTTTAACCACAAAGGAATTAGGTAGGCTTGCAAAATCAAATTTCCCCAACTCTTTTTTGTTGTTGATGACATTATATAGCTTTGCTACTGGAACCCCCCGTGCTGAAAGGTAGTTTTTTGTCTTTATTTTACTGTCCGCTAAAACCACCGCTTTTTTGGGGTTGTATGGCTTTATATAAAGCAAATTTCGTGCATTGATGCCAAGTAGGCCGGGGTTATGGAAGAACCACATAATATTTTTAGCGATTAGCGATTAGCGATTAGCGATTAGCGATTAGCGATTAGCGATTAGCTTTTTTGCTAGCCGCTTACCGCTAGTCGCTTTGATAAATTATTCCTCAGTATGTTTCATTACTGCTCTAAACCGTACATATTCCATTAAACGAAGCCCTGTCCAACGACCTAAAATGTAGTTAAAAATAATGAGCAAGAGAATGATTTCAGGTCGGGCTAAGATAAAATTTTGTAAATATTGCCATTCCACGACCCAGTAGCATATTAAAGACACAAAGGTTGTTTCTAGCATCAAAAGTAAGGCAGCCCAGAATCCTTTTCCCCCCAGTGCAGAAACAAATTTTTCTGCAAGGGTGGTCATGATGAGCATGGGGAAAACCGCAACGGTGGCGATGCTTCCTATGTTGACATAGGTTCCAAATGCTAAAGTGAGCAAAATGATCAAGGCTGACATGCTCAAAATAATTGACACCCGGGGGATGTGAAGCAGGTTGAATCGGTCCAACAACTTACGCATGGCTGCTCCGGTGATTAGAATGATGAAAAGGATGATCAGTCCAAATTGTAAGCCTAAGGCTGAAAAAGAAAGAGTGATGATGGCTGGGGTGTACACGCCAAAAGTGGTGATGCCCACCACTTGTTTGAGCAGGGCAATGATGGTTACAATTACCGGAAGCATGAGGAGGAGGACGATTGAATTACTGGGGATGCCTTCAGCAATCATAAAGTTTACTAGTGAAGAAAAAGAGTTCCAGATTCCCACCTTTCCGGTTTCATCATTAATTATGGCGTGTTCTGCTAGGCCTTGGACTAATTCAGTTACAAATTCTTCATCAGATTCGGCAGCCAAAAAATTTCGCAGCTCATAATCTCGAGCCACCACCATTTGTTTGGGTTGAATGATTTCATAGCCTCCTTGTAAAATGCGCGAAAGGGTGTTGATGTTGTCTTTTGTGATGACTAGAATGGTCTTGTTTCCGAAGGGATTTTGGGGTGATTCTCCTTCTTGTTCCACATTTTGTTGCACAAAACGAGTGAGGGCACTCACTCCACTGCCTCGAGTTGACCAAACCACAATGCCGTCCGCATTATTCAACACTGAAACGTTGTCATTGAGTTGTGCATACAGGGCTTCTTCAGAGGTGAAGGCTGTGGTTGATTCGTAGCTGTCGATGATGAAGAGGTATGTTCCCTCCTCCACCATGTCCTCTTTGATGTTGCGCACACCTTCTTGAGATTCGACCGCATCGGTCAGCAATAAGACCAATTTATCGAATACCAAAATTTCTTTTGATGCATATTCTATCTTGTCTTGCTGTGCCACTCTTAGGGTCACGGTGTAGAGTCCAAAATCGTCGTACGTGTGCACCACTTCTTGACCTTGAATTTGAGTTCCATCTCCCATGTCCCAGGTGAAAATAGGAGCTTCCTCGTCCTCTAAAAAAACGCTCCCAGAGGCATCAAAAATGATGTTTCTGTCTGTTCTAATTAATCCCTCAGATGTGATTACAGGTCGAACATCAGCGACTTCTGTTATTTCGACTTCTTGTGCCAGCGCCAGAAGGGGAAAAAATAAGTTGAATGCAATGATGGAGAGTAGAAATTTTTTGAACACGTTCTAAATTTGAGTGATTAAGTTTTTTAAAACTTAGAATTTTAAATTTAAAATTCTAAAAGGTTTCTTCTTATATTTTAC
>JAUHXI010000131.1 GCA_030426875.1 bacterium | reverse complement strand
TTTTTGTTTGTTTTTTTCTTTTCTTCATTTTTGACCGCAAAAACGAAGCAAAAACGGCTGGGGAGAACACGAGGTGGAATCATCTTCCCGCTCGTTTCTCCCCAGTCCCCTGAAATGTCCGGGAAATCAACTCTTATTTTATGGGTTTTGGAATGGTGTTAAAATTTTCATTTAGAATTTATTCAAGTGAAAAATCTCCTGCTCCTTAATCCCTACAAGCTCAAATGAATTTCTGGAAGGCTTGACAAATTTATTAAAAAGTACTATTTTGAGCTACAAGCCCACTCTATCTATTTATAAATTTTAATCTAAAAAAATATGTTAGATTCAACTTCAAGAATGCCTAGGAAGCCTTCTAGAGTTAGAGGTCTGCTCACACTTGCTTTGGCAGGTGGTTTATTGCTTCCAGGCTGCCACCGAAAAGATGCTACTGACCCTTCGGAAGCTGAAACTTATCATTCCGTTGGACCGAGTGATGAGCTTGTTAGGGAGTTTAGTGAATTTACTAATCTTTTTGATAAGGAATTTGCAATGAATAATAAAAGCCTAATAAAATTAATGCAGGAGGCAGGTTTTGAAGCAGTACAAAAAATGGAAAGTCCAACATTTGAGCATGCTTTTTCATTTGAGTACAATCAGGTCAATTGTGATGTTTATTTTTGGCTCAATGAAAATGGGTTTCTTATGGCAATGTTGTATCAAGATGATAATGGTACAAAGCGCTTTTTAAAAACTTTTTATGACCAAGAAAGTGTTGATATGATCATTATGGGCATTCATGTTAGCTTATTAATGCCAGAAATAAGAAGGCAGGCGGAGAAAATGATGGAGGAAACAGGTAAATATGTGAACATGGTCGAAGAAGAGGCATTAGTAAAGGAGTAAAAACTTTTTTTACAACGAGTGGTTTCAATTTATTTTTTAATTTTTTCTTAGGATGAGAATTCTAGACAGTGTTCAATTAAGCTCAACTCCAGCTCCAATTCCTGAAGCTCGAAGGAGTGGTGAGGTGCGAAGGTTAACAAGCCTCGTTCTTGGTTTATTATTAACGGCTTCAGGGTGCCACCCAAAAAGTTCTGATAGTCCATTAAAAGCTGAGATATCTCATCCCAACCAGCCTGGTGATGAGCTTGCTAATCCTTATGGACCCAGTCCTCAACTCCAAGAAGAAGCCCGTGATTATCTTGATTCGCTTATGAAAGAGACTTCTAAAAAAAAGGAGGCTTCTACACAATTGGAAGAGTATGAAGAGCGAGAGTTGGTCCGAAAAATGCGGGACCTTGGTTTTCAGGATGTGGCTTTTGTTAAAACCTCTAAATTAGGAAATCCCACAGAAATTCGTTTTATGTATTCAGGTGAGCGGCTCATTGCGTTCATTCAAAAGGTGGGCGATCATAAGTTTGATGTGTCGCTTTATTTCATGAATGCGAGGGTTAAGCCAGGAATTCTTTCTGGGTATTCTGAGGGACGTGCACTACAAGAGTTGCCAGATTATTTTTTGGAGAGTGTAAAAGTTGAGCTCAAACCTGAATCCTCACAGAATCCTGTTGGTCTAGCAACTCTTGATAGAACTGACTTAAATCATCCCGACCCCGTTATTCAAAGGGGTCAGGAATTTATTGAAGCACGTTCACTTTCGGTAGAAAGTCCTGAGCTTAAAATACATGATGAAGCTGGATTAGTAGAAAAAATGCAGGATGTAGGCCTTATAACCAGTGAGATGATTATAGAATCCAAGGAAGGCGATGATTCTATAGAATACACTATTTTTTACGAAGGGTTATTCTTCAAAGCTCGAATCAAAGCGGTAGAGGGTGAGCGCTTTAATGCAAGGGCTTATCCCCTGGATCCTACTGGTCTAAATACAAAAGAGGAGTGGGGATCTTGTGATGAATTTAATCCAGAAAAATTAGTACAATGCTTACTTCAAATGGCCAAAGAACACTTGAGTGAAGAAGGTGTTGCATCTGAATAAGGGGTAAATAAAGATCGATTAGATAAAATGACCATTGGAAAATGCAAGGCGGGTTGCTATAATTTTAGCGATACTTTATAAAAATAAGAAAAAAATGTCACCAACTCTTGACGCCAAACGACACAGCCTGGCTCACATCCTTGCCCAAGCCGTGTTGGATATGTTCCCCGAAGCCAAATTGGGCATCGGACCCGCCATCGACAACGGTTTTTATTACGACTTTGAACTCCCTCGACCTCTTATTCCGGAAGATTTGCCCATCTTGGAAAAGAAAATGAAGCACATCATCAAGCAAAATCAACCATTCACCAGTGAAATGGAGCCTGCCGACAAGGCCATTGCATTCCTCAAAGAAATCAAACAGCCCTACAAAGTTGAATTGGCCGAAGGCTTCAAAGCCGACGGATCCACAGAGCTTGGCTTCCACCGCAATGGACCCTTTGTTGACTTGTGCCGAGGCGGCCACATCGAATCCACAAATCAAATTCAAATCGGCTCCTTCAAGTTAGACAAAATTGCAGGCGCCTATTGGAAGGGGGATGAGAAAAATCCCATGTTACAACGGATTTATGGATTAGCTTTCGAAAAAAAAGAAGAGTTAGATTCCTATTTAGAAATGCGACGTGAGGCAGAAAAGCGAGATCATCGAAAATTGGGGAAAGAATTGGAACTTTTTGCCTTCAACGAAAATGTGGGTCCAGGACTGCCACTTTGGCTCCCCAACGGCACCGTCATTGTAGAAGAATTGGAAAGGTTAGCCAAAGAGACCGAGCAAGCCGCTGGCTATAAAAGGGTTCGCACACCCCATTTGACCAAAGGAAAGCTCTATGAACTCTCTGGTCATTTGGCCCATTACATCGATGTGATGTACCCCGCCATGGAACTCGACGGTGAAGAGTCCTATTATGTGAAGCCGATGAATTGCCCCCATCATCACATGATTTTTAAGGCAACTCCCAAAAGTTACCGTGACCTCCCCATTCGTTACGCCGAATATGGAACCTGCTACCGTTATGAAGGATCTGGCGCGCTCTTTGGTTTGATGCGCGTGCGGAGTTTGCAGATGAACGATGCCCACATGTATTGCACCGAATCCCAATTCGAAGAGGAATTCATTGCGGTCACTCAGATGTATTTGAAGTATTTTGAATTATTTGGAATCGAAAAATATGTGATGAGACTTTCCCTCCATGATCCCAAAAAACTGGGGGATAAGTACGTTGATGAACCGGAATTGTGGAAAAAAACCGAAGACATGGTGCGTAAAGCCATGGTGAAGGCAGGGGTGAATTTTGTGGAAGTTCAAGATGAGGCGGCTTTTTACGGACCAAAAATTGACATCGAAGTTTACAGTGCCATCGGCCGGGAGTTCACCCTGGCCACCAATCAAGTGGATTTTGCGGTTCCAAAGCGAATGGGGGTCACTTACAAAGATGAAAAAGGAGAAGATGCTTACCCATTGGTCATCCACCGCGCGCCTTTGGGTACTCACGAGCGTTTCATTGGCTTCTTGATTGAGCATTTTGGCGGCGCCTTTCCAACGTGGTTGGCCCCTGTTCAAGTTGCTCTCTTGCCAGTTGCTGGTCCTCATGAGGAGTATGCTCGTGAGCTCGAAAAAGAATTGTTTAAAAAAGGCGTGCGGGTTGAGTTATTTATGTCTGAAGAATCTTTGGGCAAACGCATCCGTAATTCTGAAAAACAAAAAACCCCTTACATGTTGGTGATGGGGGATGAGGAGGTTAAAGCCGGCACAGTGACGGTTCGGGATTATAAGACGAAAGAGCAGGTAGCCAAAAATAAAGAGGCATTTATTAAATCTTTACTTGAGGAGATTCAGGAGAGGAAGTTGTGATTAGAGGAATTTTTTGAAGGCGACATTATATAATGTCGCCTTCAAAAATGATTGAACTTCATTAGTTCTCAATTCGCCACATACAAATCCCAAAGCATCTTGCTGATGGCTAGGAATTCTCGCTTTCGGTATTGTTTGATGTCCGTATATGGCTGCTTGTCTGCAATCACACCGACTGCTTCAAAATCAAAATGCCCTGCAACAAAAAGGGCACGGGGCAGATGGTATTCTTGCGTGACGACAATGAGGGATTGTCCTGGTTCTGTATTTTTAAATGAGGCGATGGTGTTTATTCCGTTGGGATCTTGCACCACATCAGCCTCTAAAACACCATTTTCAACCGCATAGTCTGCCATTGAACTGGCTTCGTTTTCGCCTCCTGACACAATTAAACGTTGGACTTTCCCCCCATCATAAAGCTCAATCGCCGTGTCCATGCGGTCCTGAAGAATGTCCGAAAGTCGACTGGGGTAAGCTGCAGCTCCCAAAACCAAGGCCGAATCTTTTTCTGGAACCTCTTCAGCCACCTCATACATCTGCTCTTGCGCCATAAAATTGCCGATCCCACTTGCTGC
>JAUHXI010000130.1 GCA_030426875.1 bacterium | reverse complement strand
ACGTCTTTTCGGTTCGTTGACTACATAGGAAAGTATATAAAATTCATCGACTGATCCGAATCAACTTCACCTTATCCCGCCCCCCACTTACAATGGCCACATCACTAGCATTCAAGGCTTTTTTGAGGAATTTGCACAACTCTCGATTGGCGGCTCCGCGAACAGGCTTAGCGCCGACTTTGATTTTGTAGGTACCGTCCTCATCTTCCAATTGACCAACGATCTCCGTCCGGGGCATTCCAGATGATATTTTTACCCTTATATAAAATGGATTTTTTTCTTTATTCTCTGCTAAAATTTGTACAATAAATGTGTTCATGTATAAAATAATTGTTCATTATATGATTTCGTCTGGTGATCGATAAACCTCTTTTTGATGGGCCACACGCTACACTTTGAATCTTTCATTTTCTTTGTCATACGAGGCTACGATTCTGTAGTCTCCAATTCGAAATCGGTATAAATCATAACTTTCAATTTTGACGGCATATTTAAATGGATCTTGGGAATCTGACCAAGTTCTTATTTTTTTAATGATTCGTTGAACCATCTGCCTATCTAGTTTAGAAAGGGTTTTTTTAGCGTTGCTGGTGAAGATGAATTGCATTCAAATGCTTTAGGTTACATTATATTCTTTTTCTAATGCTTCAAGAGAGGTTAAATTTTTATCATCGTCTTCTGCTTTCATTTCTGAGATAAACCTAGGATTGCTGGCTTCAATGCCTTCTAAAATTTCCTCCATGGCTTCATCAGAAATCACATAGCCTAGAGATTTGCCGTTTTTTGAAATACGAACCAGACCGCGCTCAAACTGTTTGCTTAAATTCTTTTGAGCGGTGGCGACGGAAACCAGGGGTTCATTTTTAATGAAGGGGAAGGTGTTTGTTATCATGGGAATTGTTTATTAATTATCTAATAATTATTGTATCATTTTATGTATAATTATTACAGATTTAAAATTAAATTTGAAAAACTGTTTCATGTTGTGTAGTATCGCAGCCAGCCCTTTGAGAGTTCTAATATGGGTGGTGAGTGATCAGGGATGACGGCTGAGTAAACATAACACAAGCAAATGATTTTAAACCTTGTAGTAAAAAGCAAAAAAATTGTTACTTTTTCATTTCTTTTTCGTATTCACTTAACGAGGCTAAGTAATGATAACTCTCACCATTTATATTTATTAAACATGTCAAAATTTATACTTGACAAAGTTAAATTAAAATGATATAGTGCATTACCCACCTCCCCCCAAATAAATTTGCCCTAACCCTCCTATTATTATGAAAGCTCCAATCAATGTTTCAAGTCGCCCGCGTTCTGGGCGCACTGTCACTGCTTTGGTGACTGCTTTACTTGCTGCTACTGGTTGTAAGTCACAAAAAGAAATCAATTATCCTGGTTTAGAAAATCCATCAGCAGCAACCTATACTGCTGAGGTGGGTGGCTTTAGAACGGCCGTTACCTCTCTTCCACAAGCTCCGGAAAATTCAGCTCAAGTAAGTGGTGCTGTTAGTCCAGTGAGCTCACAAGGTTTACCCGCACCTGCGCCGACTCCTCAGTTGGGTGCTCAGGCTTCAGCAGTTCCTTCAGCAGCTAATGCTCAATCTCAGCCTGATAATTTGGGAGCTAAAGCAGGGCGCATTACTGTAGCTGCTGCAGATGGAAGTGTTAAATCTGTGCACTCGATTGAGCCAAATACCTCAATCAATTCAAATCCAGAAGCATCTCAGTCTGTGGAAGGTGGTGATACCCCAGGTGAATCGCCTTCTGGTGAGGCTGTTGATAAAAGCATCTTTCAATTTCTTGCTGCAGCAGATGACATGAGAGGAAGATCTAAAGAAAAACCCGGAGGAACAATTAAAGAAGCATTCAGAGAAAAAATTAAACAAGAATTAGTAAGATTTGATGGTTGTATGGCAACCGTTTATCAAAAAGTGGCAGATAATGAGCAATTAAATACTGCTGACATAGTATGTTTTGAAGGGCGGTACAATGCTTGTCTTAACTTGGCTGATCCTGACCCTGCACTTTTTGAGCAAAAAAATGTTTGTGTAGATGAGCGAAATTCATTTGCTGAGCACATGCGTGCTGTTGCCGATAGATATGCTCAAATGCCTTAATTTTAATTCATACCATAAAGTTTAACCCCTCAAATATCATGAGAACCCCTTCCTCCTCACCCTTAATTGCATCGACTGTTTTAGCTTCTGTGCTGGCCATTGCAGGTTGTAATCAACAAAGGAAAGATAGTACTCCACCCACTGCTAACATGGAGCTTAATGCTGCAGCTAGCTATAGTGCTAGTGCGCACGTTGGTGCGGCAGAAAGTTGGACACCCCCTCCTTCTGTGGAAGATGGTGGTTCCGACTCAGTTGTTCAACCTGCCCAAGCTCCATCAAATACATTTCAGTCAGTCGGGGTTGCGAATCCCCCTAATATTAATACCCTAGAAAACTACCCTAATCAGGTCGATGGAAATCTAAATTCACATCCATATAAAGATGATTTTGCTGGAGGGGGTGATTTAGCCCCGAAATGTAAGCCAATCGATACCCCTTTGCCAAGAATTGATGATGAGTATTTAAACGTTGAAGCAGGAGTCTGTATGAGAGAGGCCATTGCACTTGTGGCTTGTGGAGATAATCTCTGGTTGAAGCATACAGATTGCCTGGAAGAGTGGAGACAGCAGTGTGGCGAATTAGTTGATGGGGATGGCTATGAAAAAAATATAAAATGTACAGACCCGGCTAAATTTTATGCTGCACGGCGAAATGGACCTTTAGAAGGTGATTATAAATAAGAAAATTAAACTATTTCAATCGTTTGAGAGGCTGCCAACTAAAGATTTTAGACTTAAACCCTAACTTAAAAACATGCTTAAAAATGCCCCATCAAGAATCAATTAAACTCCTTCAATTAAAGCCAGGTTGCTAGGTGTCCTTATGTTAACCTTAACTGGTTGCAATAAACCGGAAAAAACCGAGCCACCCACCTCTGACACGGTTGAACATTCTCCAACTGCCCATTATTATTGGTGAAAATGGTGAAAATGGAGTTTCCACTGAAACGAGTCTTAATGCAACACATGAACATCCCTATAGAGCTGACTCTACTCGATGGTATTTATTCAGTCCACAATGCTCTCCAATTGAAAGTGCTTTGCCACCAATTGACTCACGACTTTTAGACCCTGATACAGCTGCATGTGTAGATGACGCCATCCATCTTGTAGCCTGTGGTGACAAGCTCTTGAAAGAAGAGCAAGTGTGGTGTGTGAGATTGTGGAGGGAAAAATGCATTGATTTGGTTGATGGGGGTGATGCTGGGGCAGTGGATAGGATCTGTGTGAATCCAGTGAACTTTTACATAGACAGAATGAATGGCCCCTTGAAACATGGCTATAGCAAGTCACCTAAAAGCCATTCAGTAGGTGAGTAGTTATTCCGTCCTCCAGTTCAAAAAATATAAGTCAAAGCCGGTTGCTTAACGACGAGCATCCGGCTTTTTTGAACAAATTTTTTGTTCAATAAAATATTTATTTTATAAATACTTATGCTACACTAAATACATACTAAATAAATACTAAATAAATACAAATGACTACTTTTACCTTCAAAGTCGATGAAGACCTTAAAAAAGCTGCCGAAACACTCGCCAAAAAGTTTGGCATCTCACTCAGCGCCATGATAAAAATGCTCCTCAAAGACACTGTGCGCCGTAAGGTGCTCCACATTAACGCAAAGCCAACCTATAGTACAAAACCTCAGGACGGGGACATCACCTTTAAAGACCCTGCCGACTCACTTCAATATTGTGATGATTTGGCAGAAAATGACGGTCAGGTGGATTGAGAGTGGAGACGCGATGAATCGCGTCTCTACACCAACCTTTCCCGTCGCCACTTCTCAATCGCCGCATGATTCCCCCCCAATAAAACCTCCGGCACCTTCATCCCCCTAAACTCAGCCGGCTTAGTGTAATGCGGATACTCCTTTTTGCGATCCAGTTTTTTAGAAAACGACTCCTCCTGATGCGACGCCGCATTCCCCAACACCCCCGGCGACAAACGACTCAACACATCCACCAACACCATCGCTGGAATCTCCCCCCCAGAAAGCACAAAATCGCCAATCGACAACTCAAAATCCACCAAACTATCGATCACCCGCTGGTCAATGCCCTCATAATGTCCACAGACCAAAATGTATTGATCAAATTTTTTGTTCAACTTCTCCGCCCGCACCTGCGTCAGCCTCATTCCTCTGGGCGACAAATAAATAACAGGCGCCTTAGGAGCCAGCTTTTTAACCGCCTCAATACAATCGAAAAGCGGTTGCGGTGTAAAAACCATCCCCGCCCCGCCCCCATACGGCGTATCATCCACCTTGCGATGCTTATTGGTGGAATAGTCCCGAATGTTG
>JAUHXI010000129.1 GCA_030426875.1 bacterium | reverse complement strand
AGTGATGACATTAAGGGGCGTGTGATTGGTCGAGAAGGGCGAAACATTAATGCCTTTGAACATTTGACGGGTGTGGATGTGATTGTGGATGACACACCTAATGCCATCATGATTTCTGGTTTTGACTTGGTTCGACGCTATATCGCTAAAAAATCACTGGAGAAATTGGTGGAAGACGGACGTATTCATCCGGCCAGAATTGAATCAGTGGTGGAGGAAACTAAGGAGGAAATTCATCAAATGATGAAGGAGTTTGGTGAAAAAGCTGCCTTCGAGATGGGCATTACCGGTCTGCATCCTGATTTGATCAAGATCATTGGTCGACTTAGATTCCGTACGAGTTTTGGTCAAAATGTGATCAAACATAGCATGGAGGTTGGCTTTTTGGCCGCTCAAATTGCCTCTAGCATTGGGGCTGACGTTCAAGCGGCTAAAACCGCTGGATTCTTGCATGATATAGGAAAAGCCGTTGATCACGACATCGAAGGAAGTCATGCTCTGATTGGCGCTGATATCTTAAGAAAGTATGGTTTGCCAGAGATCGTGGTGCATGCGGTAGAAGCCCATCATGAAGAAGTGCCAGTGAACACCGCTGAAGCCTTGGTGGTGCAGGCGGCTGATGCTATTTCTGCCTCTCGTCCAGGGGCGCGAAGTGAAACGGTGGAGACTTACTTGAGACGTCTGCGAGAACTTGAAAAAGTGGGAACCTCATTTAAAGGAGTGGAAAAAGCCTATGCCATCCAAGCAGGCCGAGAGATTCGGGTATTTGTACGTCCTAAAGAAATCGATGACATGGCTGCAATCAAGTTGTCTCACGAAATTGCCCGGAAGATTGAGCAAGAATTGGCTTACCCAGGAACCATAAAGGTACAAGTAATCCGTGAAACCAGGGCAATGGATTTGGCTAAATAGTCTAAACATCCTTTGCAATTTTCAACTCTACTTAATGTTGAATCCATGGCTACAATAGATAAAGTTTTATTTGAAAAAGCTGGTGCCAAAGGGTGTAGTAATAGTGATTAAAACCTTGTACTTACCTCATGCTGTCATTCCTATTTTGTTGAGGAGGATGAGTTGTCTGAATTATACTTTGACCCAAAAGACCTTTCGAAAACAATAAGTCTTTTTTCAAACCATGAGTGTCCTAAGTGTTCGTTTCATGCATTTGATTATAACGTCTTACCTGAATGGCCTCATAATGAGACCGTGTGGACTTGGGCGTATCATCCAAACAAAAAAATAGCCAGAGACTGGATTGACCTTGGGTTCTAAATAAAAAAATAAATAGAATCGAGAATGACCCGCCGTTTTCTTCCCATCGGCTTGCTAACCTACGTCAATTTCATTGGGTACACGATTCTGATCCCCATCCTTCCCTACATTGTTATTGAGACCTATGGAGGCAGCTATTTTACCTTTGGGTTTTTGACGGGAACTTATGCCCTTTTTCAATTCATTGGAACGCCCATCATCGGGTCCTTGAGTGATAAATATGGCAGGCGTCCTACGTTGATCATCAGTCAGGCAGGCACATTGCTGAGTTGGGTGATTTTTGGGGCGGCCTACTTCATCCCCAATATTAACTTCATGGGATTCTCCATTCCTCTTTTGGTCATTTTCCTGTCTCGAGTGATCGATGGTTTGACGGGTGGAAATAACTCGGTGGTCAATGCCTACGTGGCCGATGTCACCAGTCCGCACGAACGGGCTAAATTTTATGGTTTTTTTGGCGCTGCAATGGGCTTAGGCTTTATGACTGGTCCTCTTTTGGGCGCCTTCACCAACTCATTTTCCATTGGGTATTTAGGCACTGCCATCGTGGCAGGGCTTATTTCTACTGTGACTTTAATTGCCCTTATTCTTTATGTGAAAGAATCCTTGCCGGAAGAAAAAAGGGACAAAGAATTGGACATTCATTTTTGGAGTGAGATAAATATTTTTAAGAAAATAGGACAATTTAAAAAGAACAAACAGACCCTTCATTTGTTCTGGAGGCACATCTTCTTTGCCATTCCTTTTGCGGCCTTTGTGGCAACATTCACGCTATATGCCAAAGACGTTTTAGGCTTGGAAGAAATGGCATTGGCCTACGTTTTAGTTGCAACGGGTATTTTTGCTGTCATCAATAATGCCATCATTAGCCCTCGTTTGGCCAAAAAAATTGGCAACCGCGCCACCTTTAATGTAGGCCAGCTTATTTTGGCCTTGAGCATGGGCTTATTCTTTTTTGAAACCACCTTGGCCACCTTTGTGATTTTAATGTACTTGGTCAATTTAGGCATGGGACTCATTGCCCCACCTTTTAAAACCATGCTCAGTGAATCGGTCAGCGAAAAACAACAAGGCCGGGTGACGGGCATCAATGAATCGATTTTAGCGGCCAGCAATGGAGTTGGACCGATGTTAGGCAGTTTCTTATATGGGGCGATTTATCTTTTATCATTTCCCTTGCTTGCTGGAGTCATCCTCATCCCTTACCTCTTGTGGGGGCTGGAGAAAGGGAGGAAATTCCGAAAAACCCTGTGAGTCATTAATATCAACTTGCAATAGAAAATGAATGATAAATCGAGACAGTGAAATAGGCACTAACCACTCACCCCTGACCACTTTTAAAGGTGGGTGGGAATCAAGAAGCGTGTATTACCTCTATCACAAATTGGCATGAGTTAACACAAGAACCCCTCTAATGAACGATTAGAAAGGCTCTTGGTCATTACTACCAGATTCATTTTGGCTTAAAGATGGCCTTTCACCTCTTGAAGGGCCTCAATAAAAGCATCAATGTCTTCACCATCCATCATAATGGTGCTCTTACGACCATGACTTTTCTCACTAATTTTAACGAATTTTCCGTTAGAACTCTCCTTAAGATCTACATAAAAGGTGCGGAACGTGGCCCGAATTTGTTTAGAAAAAATCTCGTCAGCGTATTTACCACCCCCTTGACTTGAGCTAGACATACCCATAGAACTAGAGTCATGGGCAGATCCAGTGTCATCACTCGTCATGCCATGGTCATCATTAGTGCCTTGCCCTGTACTTTGTGCAGGAGCTGGAGTTGCAGGTGAATCATCCACATCACCAAATTGATAATCATCTTCCATTTGTTTTAAGTTAGAAAAATATTGCACATCCATTATAATGACGAAGCCCGAAATCAGCAAACTATATTTAGCACACGAAATGATCTACATTGACGCGTCCCGCTACAACAACACCTCTAAACGAACCGGCGTTGAAAATTACTCCTATTTTTTGATCAATGCATTAGTCAATACTCACGGAAAGGAAATTTGCTTGATCACACCGCGAAAAATTGATTTAGAGGTGAGGCAGATCATCATCCCTTTTGCTCGATTATGGACTCATTTGAGATTGAGTTGGGAGATTTTTAAAACAAAAAACATCGATAATATTTTTGTGCCTTCTCATGTTTTACCTCTTATTTGCCCCAAAAAATCAATCATCACCATTCATGATGTGGCGTTTAAATATTCGCCAGAAAGTTACAGTTTCAAATCCCGCTGGTACTTGGATTGGACCACAAAATTTGCAGTGAAAAAGGCACGTAAAATCATTGTCCCGTCTAAAAAAACAAAAGAGGACTTGATTGAATTTTATCATTGTTCAGAAAATAAGATTGTGGTGATTCCACTGGGCTTTGAGCCGAACAATGTAAAAGTGAGTGAGTCACAAACAAGTGAAGTTTTAGAAACATATAAGATCGATCGAAGAAAATTTCTTCTCTACATTGGCCGGATTGAAGTGAAGAAGAATTCGGACACACTCATCAAAGCATTTGCTCAATTTTGTGGAAAAAATAAAGACATGAAGCTCATCATGGCTGGTTTTCCGGGTCACGGTGGAGAGGCAATTTTGAAGGCCATTCCTAAAGAGATAAAAGAACGCCTCATTCTGCCAGGCTATATTTCTGCAGAAGAAAAGCAGATTTTCCTCCAAAATGCGCGGGCTTTTATTTTCCCCTCCCGCCAGGAAGGATTTGGCATTCCACTTTTGGAAGCCATGGACGCTGAATTGCCCATCATTGCCTCAAATATACCCACTTCGAAGGAAATTGCGGGTGAAAATGCCCTGTTTTTTGAGGTGGAGGATGCTCAAGAATTAGCCAAATTGATGCAGAAAGTTAGTGGAACAGATGACCCCGACACACTAAAAACAGGCAAGCATGCTGAGCGGATGCAACATTACATGTGGGAAAGGTGTGGGGAGGAGGTTTATAGAGTGATTCATGGCTAAAATTAGGCACAGAAAACCAACCACTGACCCTATTTATTTTTAGCAAAGCTAAAAATAGTTTCTCTAACAGCTAATAGCTCCTAAATTGTTGTGATCATAAAAGAATACCTGAGGGATGCCTAAGGTGAGGCCTTAATTCCAACTCCAGTTTTTGGTTTGTGGAGACG
>JAUHXI010000128.1 GCA_030426875.1 bacterium | reverse complement strand
TTACAAGTAAAAAAAAATTCTCATATCGTTTTTCTAGCCACCGCAAAATAAGTACGATTGTCCAAAGTGTCTTGCCAGCCATTCGGAAGCTCAGAGTGATCAACCAATTTCAATCCATAAACTTCGGCCAAATCTTTGCTGCCCAAAATATAAGTTTTTGGATCAAGTTGACCATTTCGCAAAGCTTCGGCAGCACCTGCCGTTCCATACTGTCTTCCTTCACCAGTAAACATTTTGACCTTAGACAAGTATTTTTCCAAATTCTTTTTACACTGCTGTAGCACCTGCGTGTGAGCGGTGACTTGAAAAATATCTTCAGGTAAGATTTCAGGCAAATGCATCAAAAAATGTTGAATGGGAATTGAAATCAGTTCATCAATTTGAATAGTAGGAAAAGTCTCAGATGACTGACCCAAAAAAGATAAAGGAATACCGATATCACCACATTCAGATCTCAAATTTTCAGTCATCGTAAAATGATATGCACCCGCCGCTTCTTTAGTTTCCCTCACCAAAACTCGAGTATAATTATTAAAAATCGCAAAGAAGCCTCGATCAATCGAACCGTCAATCAACGATTTCAACACGGGAGCACTGCGATGAAGAAAGAATAATTCAATCTCCGTTCCAGGATGTTTTTTTTGCCAAGCTTTAAAGGCCTGATGATTAAAACTACCTTCGCCTCCCTGGATCCCAACTTTTAACAATTTTTGAGGCATAAAAATTACAAATCTAAATAAGCAAAACTTGCCCTAACAAACCGTTTACCTTCTTGACCATACACCGAACCCGGCACAAGCAGAATACTTTTCTCCTTCAGAATATGCTGTGCATAAATTTCACCAGTTTCGTAACCATCTGGCACGTCAAACCAAAGATAAAGACCTCCTTTAGGCCTTTCTACTGTTCTCTTCAATTTTTCCTCCAGAAAGTCAGCCAGTTGATGACAATTGTTTCGATAATAATCATTGCGTTTTTCAGACCATTCCATTTGCCAGTCTTGATCGACTTGATCCAAGCAAAATGCTGCTATCTCTTGATGAAGCAGGCACATCCCCGCATCCACTTGATTTTTGAGCTTGGAGAAAGCCTGAAGTGTCTCAGCATGACCCACCGCATAACCAATCCGGAGACCAGCCAAAGAGTAATCCTTACTCAAAGACATAAACTCAATCGCCGTCCGTTCTGCCCCCTTCACTTGCATAATACTAGGAGCCACCACCCCATCCCAGGTAATGTTAACGTAGGGATTGTCATTGATCACAAGGATCCCATATTTCAGAGCCAGGTCCACCACCTTCTGATAAAAAAGCAAATCCACCATCTGGCCCGTTGGATTACTAGGAAAATTCATCCACAATATCTTAGTTTTTTCACTGATTTTTTTGAATGCAGAATGCGGATCAGCCATAAATGCATTGAGAGAATAAGGCACTGGCGTAGATCCAGCCAAAATCGTATCACTCGCATAGGTAAAGCCAGGATCAGGCACTAGCGCCTCATCGCCAGGATCCAAAAGCGCCAAAGGCAAATGACTCACCGCATCTTTTACCCCCAACAAAGGAATAATCATGGGATTTTGCAACTCAACATGAAAACGTTTTTGATAGTAAACGTGCACTGCTTCAGAAAATGCAGGAATCGTCCGATAACCCGGATAACGGAAAAGCTCAGCCTCCTGACAAAGCTCACTCATTTTATTTTTCACCTCGTCCGCCACCGGAAAACCCGGATTACCCAAGGTGAGATTGACAATGGGCTTACCTGTTCTCTTCTCTTGTTCTCTAGCTTGTTTTTGCAAATCAGCCATCACATAACTCCCCATTTCGCTCAAACGCTTTGCAGCTTTCATAATAGAAATTTTTAGTAGAAAATAATCTTTCATCAATTCATTCAATATCACATGACGTGTCAATGAATTTGCTTGATCCCATACCCCTGGGCTTTCAAACGATTCATGATGACCAGCATTTCATCAGTGGAAATATGCTGATTGATGTCCGTGGTAGCAGTCGAGGCCTCGATCAACAAGCCATGGTAACCGTGATCTACAATAGCACGAATCGACTCATCCACAATCTGATCTCGCCGACTAGGGCCAAGTGAATGACTGGGGTCAAAAATCAAATTCAAATCAGGGTTCAGACGTTTTAATTTACTGAAGACTGAATGAACAGGTTTAGCCCGATGCCCATCCTTCTCTTCCAACTCAAAGCCCCGGTGAATGAGGGTTTTGCTATTAGCCCACTGCATACAACCGATCATCGCCTTCACCCCCGGAAGAGCCATCACATTTTCTTCCGTCACATTATCCGGATGAATCCCCAACCATTTTGGATTTTTAATGGCCAAAACATTATGAGCCAGGGGCAATTGACGATACATCGATTTACTAGCCCCCAAAGCATCACTCGAAGGCGTCCAGACCAAAACAGAACCCGGCTTGAGATGTTTTTTTAGTTGTGGCATTTGAATCATAGGCTCAATCACCTCAGTCGCAATCAAAAGCTGAGCATACTGGTCTTGCAAGGACTTGGCCAGAAGCACACTCGGTAAATCTGGGAGCTGATCGGACCCCATTCCAACACCCTCTAAAAATAAACGCTGTGTCACCAAGATTTCGCATACATCCAAACCATAATAATTTTTAGCAGTGGCATTCAATTCTGGATCAATTTCAGCCAAATGAAGTAGGGTATGATTGTCCAATTGCTGAAGTGTATTTAAGATATGATCCGTATCGGGTGAGGTTCGAGATTTATAACCCACCACACGAATGCCTGTTAACTGACCAGCAAATTGCTGAAAAAAATTAAGTTGAGCCTCATATATTTCGAGATTATGCGGTCCTGAGACCGAACAAGGGCCCGCAATGACAGCAATGTTTTTTGGATTTTCGTGAAGACGGTGCATTTTTTTATTTAGTTATTAATTATTTGTACTGACTAATGCTAGTAAAATCTCATCATCTACCCTATCAACCTCCCGCCTCAAAGTTTCCAAACTTTTTTCATCAGACATCTGAGCACCAGTAGAATCTTTCAAAATTTCACCCTCTACTTCCAAACTTTTTTGATGAATGCTTTGATAAAGCTTTTTAACCTCATCAAGATTTAAACCTAACACGACCGCTTTTTTAAGTAAGCGCTGCATCATTTGATCAAATCGATGTTGATCCAAGGCAGGCAAATCTTGAACAAGTTTAAAATTTGCTATTTTTAGAACCAGCTCAAGCCGTTGCTGTAAAAGCAATTGAAGTTTCAAGGATTAGCGATTTAAAATCTATAAATTCTCATAAAAAAAATCCCAGTTGCTACTGAGACGAAAGTGTTGCATAGTTTTTCAACTCACTTTAAATCATCCCAGCAGGCTGGAAGTAAAAAATGGGTTGAAAAAGTAAGTGCTTCTTAAGTTCATAATTTAAAGTTCGTGCCCATTTTATAGGCACCTCTTGGAAAAGTCAAATTTTTGTAAATGCGAGGCCCAATTAACGGATAAATATGCAATACAAATGTAAAAAAATCACCTCTGCAGTGACTTGAATCAAACCTTCCCCCTCAAATCCGACAAAAATTCAACAACACCCTCTCGATCATTCGCCTTTATCATTTTTATCAGGTCTAAAAGTTTCAACTGAACTTGCTCCATCTGCTGGACCGCAAACTGGTTGAACAAAACCTCGGTGATCAAAGCATCATCTTGAGAAAGTAGACCCTTTGCAATCTCTAAGTGCTTCTTAAAGGTAGATCCTGGTGTCTTTTGAGGCTTTAAACTGGCTGAAAAAATCAACGTTGAAGCGAAAGGGGTCGTCAAACAATAAGCCATGGCTTGATCGTGTTTCTCAAACGAATATTCAAATAGATTTAGATTTAAATCTGAGTAAAATTTTCGAAAAAATGAAAGCCCTTCTCGGTCTGACTCGGTAATAAGGACGGCATTTTGACCAGATAGATCATTCAAATCCGAAAAAGTAGGACCAAACATAGGGTGGGTAGAAACAAAGCGAAAACCGATGGATTGATAATAATCCTTCAAGTCATTTTTAACTGAAGCCATGTCCGACAGGATACAATCCTTAGGCAAATAGGATAAAATAGAATCGAAAACCTTAGTGGTCAGCCCCAGTGGCACAGCACTCAAAACCAACCCAGGCGCAAGGGATTCAATCGCTTCCAACTGAGAAAGACGCTGACAACCATAAATCAACTCCATTTTTTTGGGATCGGTATCAAACACCGCCACTTCATGGTCATTTTTCAACACATGAGCAAACCAAGCCCCCATTCGCCCCGCGCCAAGGATTAGAATTTTCATTCAAATAATGAATAATAAATTAAAAATTGAGTAGAAAAAATAAGTAAATTTTTACTCTGAACACAGTATAACCGAACCTTATTATTTCCACCAATATCACAACAAAAACATCGGCAAATATTGCCTTTGAGATGACTTGGAATGGGTAGAGATTTCTCCACTCGCTCGGCTCGGTCGAAATGACGGTGCGTGAACTAAAATGAAAAAACATATGCTATGA
>JAUHXI010000127.1 GCA_030426875.1 bacterium | reverse complement strand
TCAAATCTACAATGCCTTAAGTTCGTCTAGCTTTCTTCTTTCGACACCCATTATGAGGCTCAGGAGTCGTGTCATAAATAGCGATCAATTCTAAACCAGCAGCTTGCAGCCCTCGAACAGATTGCTCACGACCTGTTCCAACTCCTTTGATATAAACACTCACTTTTTCAAGGCCGTAAGGAGATGCTTTTTCCATCAATTTTTCAGCGGTCATGGTTGCTGCATAAGGTGTTGACTTTCGAGACCCCTTAAAGCCATTGGCTCCAGCACTAGATTGAACGAGCACATTCCCATCTTCATCGGTTAAAGTCATGATGGTGTTGTTGTACGAAGCAGTCACGTAAACTTTTCCAATGCTGACCGTTCGTTTCACTTTTCTAGAACCTGATGATTTAGTTGTCTTAACTGCCATAGTCTTAATTACTTATTGCTTATTATTGATTTAAAATTAAAGATCATTCACCACAATCAAATGCTTATTTCTTCGTAATCTTCAATTTACCACTTCCCATAGTCTTCTTTTTACCACGCTTAGTACGACCATTCGTTTTAGTGCGTTGGCCGCGAACAGGAAGGTGACGGCGGTGTCGGAAACCACGGTATGACCCAATTTCCTGAAGTCGCTTGATGTCATCACCTGTTTGACGACGCAGGTCCCCCTCCGTAACATACTTAGCCACCTCCTCACGAATGATCTGCTCTTGATCAGGAGTGAGCGCTTCAACCTTTGTGTCAAGATCTATCTTAAGTTGATTCAAAAGTTTTTTACTAGTACTGCGGCCAACCCCATAAACATAGGTCAAAGCCACTTCAATTCGTTTTCCTTTGGGGAGATTTACACCAGCAATACGAGCCATACGGTCTCAATTTTAAATTTTAAATTTAGAATTTTAAATCCAAATCTTAGAATTTAAAATTTAGAATTTAAAATTTAACAACACTATCCTTGTCGTTGTTTGTGCTTCTTAGACTTAGGACAAATCACTCGAACAACTCCCTTTCGCTTAATAACCCTACAATCGTCACACATTTTTTTTACAGAAGCTCTAACTTTCATGGTTATTAAAGAGAATATTAAATAAGAGATCTAAGCAGCTAGGTCATTTTGTTTTTCGTTTTCATCCATCTCTTCCGCGTCATCAACAGCTAGAGGTGCATGATTAGCAGCCTTTTCAGGGTCTCGCTTGTTGGTGGGTCGGCGGTAAACAATACGCCCCTTGGTCAAGTCGTAAGGAGTCATTTCCACAGTTACAATATCACCTGGTAAAATCCGAATGTAATTCATTCTAATCTTTCCAGAAATGTGAGCAGTGATCGTATGACCTTTGTAGTTTTCACCGACCAGCTCAACCTTGAAGGTTGCGTTTGAAAGGGCTTCAATCACTCTACCTTCAACTTCGATTACTTCCTTGGCCATAAGATTTTGAATTTATCTGGAGCGTAAGCGGTAAGATTCTACACAATCCACAAGTAGGGCGCAAGCTCTTTTTTTATTTTTTTTATTTTAAGTTGACGTCTAAATTATTTTATTGCCTATTTTTGGCAGAAAAGTTACTCCATTTACTACTTAATCCTTACTACTCACTATATACAAAAACTACTTCGCCAAAATTTCATACCCGTCCTCCGTCACCAAAACCGTTGCCTCAAAATGAGCTGACCAACTCCCATCTTTGGTATAAAGGGTCCACCCATCAGGAGCGGTCAAAATTTCCCCATCTTCCATGGCAGAAATAGGTTCGATCGCCAGAACCATACCAGGCTTCATTTCAGGACCCGTCCCCTTAACACCCGCATTCATGATCTCAGGGGCCTCATGAAGATCATGACCCACACCGTGACCAGTACACTCAGTTACAATACCATAATCAAAGCGCTCTAAAACCTCTTGCACTGCCGCAGAAATATCACCAATACGTCCTCCTGGTTTAACTTTTTTTACTCCTTTTTGAAGGGACTCTTTAGTGGTTTTAACAAATTGCTTAATCTCATGATCCACCTCACCCACAATCGCTGTTCGGCAAGCATCCGTGTGTAATCCTTTATAATAGACACCGCAATCCATCCCAATAATATCCCCCTCCTTCAGAACCCGATTTGCGGAAGGAATGCCGTGGACCGCCTCCTCATTGATTGAAGCGCAAAGTGAGCCTGTAAAGCCTTTGTACCCCTTAAATCCAGGCGTACAGCCTTCATGACTGGTGATGAAATCCTCAGCAATTTTATCTAAATCTAAGGTGGAAACACCTGGCTTAACTGATTTTTCCAGCAAGTTCAAGGTCTCTGTAAGAATGCGCCCCGCATGACGCATGGCATCAATTTCTTCCTGTGTTTTAATGATAATAGTGGACAAATTGTTCAATTAATAATTCAAAATCAACTGGTTTCAAATAAATGAGCAGCTTTTTCAAGCATTTCAGCCGTCACCGCCTCGATCGACAAGTTCCCATTCACTCGAATCAAACGGCCTTCTGTTTCAAATTTTTTGATAACAGGCGTGGTTTGTTCAATATAATTATCCAAACGGCGTCGAATCGTTTCCATAGAATCATCATTGCGACCCCGTTCAAGCATCCGTTCAATAGCAACCTCTTCATCCACATCAATAAAAATACCTGAAACACTGCGGTCATGAGCCTCCAAAAGCGTGAGTAATTTTTCGGATTGAACCAGGGTACGAGGAATGCCATCAAAAATGAGTGACTGGCCTGAATCAATCGTACTCAAGAAAGCTTCAATCACTTCCATGATGGTGTCATCATCAACCAAATTTCCTGCTTCAACAGTGGCTTTAATCTTCATTCCCAACTCATTTTGCGAAGCAATAGCCTTACGCAGCTCAGCCCCCATTTCAAAAGACTTAAGGGCATACCTCTCTTCCAAAATCTTCCCCTGCGTACCCTTCCCTGAGCCCTGCATGCCAAATAAAATGATATCCATCTTCAATTTTAAATTTTAAGTTCTAAATTTTGAATGGAAGTGAATCCACAGAAGTATAAAAAGCACTTTTAATTTCGGCCAAAGCAGAGTGGAGGAAAATGCATCATAAACCCATCAACACTGAGCAAAGTAAGAGTTTTTTTCTAGTACAACTTATCATAATCATGCATCACCAACTGAGAGTCAATCTGCCGGATGAGATCCAAAACCACACCCACCACAATGATCAAACCAGACCCTGTAATGATCAAGTCTCCAGAAGAAAGTGTGGTATACTTAGTGAATATGATCGGAACCACAGCAATCAAACCAAGAAAAGTTCCTCCAAACAAATTCATACGACTAGACACTTTAGCCAAATACTCAGCCGTTTGAGAACCAGGTCGAATACCCGGAATAAACCCCCCTTTCTTTTGAATATTCTCAGCCACTTGCTCAGGATTGAAAGTCACACTCACATAAAAATAGGAGAAAGCCACAATCAATAAGAAGTAGAGTACCATGTACGTGTACGTCGGATTTGCTGTATCAAAGTTTCTCAACAAGAATTCCCCAATCTCCTGAAGGCGAACGGAGTTAGACTGTTGGAAAAATTGAGCCAAAACAGAAGGAAACGTCATGATAGAAATCGCGAAGATGATCGGAATCATACCCGCTTGGTTCACACGAATGGGAAGCCCTGCTTTTTGCCCCTTAGCCCCATTGGCCTGCCTAGCATAAGTAATAGGAATATTTCGATGTCCTTCGGCAATAAAAACCACAACAATCAACATAATGATCGTCAGGACAGCAAAAATGATAAAATGACTAACTTTAGTACTGTCTCCTGCCTCTGCAATCCCCAGCATTCGACCCAAGATCGTTGGCATGCCAGAAATAATACTGGCGAAAATGAGAAGGGAAATTCCATTTCCAATCCCATTTTCAGTGATCAACTCACCAATCCACATCAAGAAGACCGTACCAGCTGTAATAATCAGCATAATCGGAAGAATAACCATTGGGTCAGAAATATCAGAAATCAAAGGATCGCCTACAACACCCTGAGAGCTCGCATTCAGAAGAACGATCATTCCATACGACTGAAGTAAGGCAAAGGGAACGGTAATGATACGAGTCCATTGATTGATTTTTCGTCTTCCTTCAGCTCCTTCCTTAGATAGATTTTCCAGCTTGGGAATAACCACGGTCATCAATTGCATGATGATCGAAGCATTGATGTAAGGTGAAAGCCCCATCAAAACAATAGAAAAACTCTCCATCGACCCACCTGTAAAGGCAGAGAAAACACCTAAGAGCTGATTTTGCTCAAAAATACTACCTAGCGCCTCAATGTTGACTCCTGGAACCGTGATATGAGCCGCGAATCGGAAGACAATCAACGCAAAAAAAGTGAATAAAATCTTATTCCTCAGAGATTTAGACTGCCACACTTGGTGAAAATATTTGAACAAAATATTGTTTATTATCGATTACTTGTTGAGAGATTCAAAGTTAATTCGTAACGCTCAATTGAATCTCATTTCACCCTAATGGCGGACAGTGTCATACCACGGGCACATCGTAATTTGTAATTAAATTTAAAGTCTTCCTGTGGGTCAAAGCTGTGCATAAT
>JAUHXI010000126.1 GCA_030426875.1 bacterium | reverse complement strand
AGCACTTTGCCCCGGCGTCGGAATTTCCCATCTACCATCATTTTTTAACACCCGAAAGCTTACTGATTGTGGTGTCTCAGAGTGGTGAGACGGCTGATGTTTTGGAGGCGATGGAGGCGGCCAAAAGCAAGGGGGCCAAGGTGCTTTCGATAGTCAATGCGGAGGGGTCGACCATTGCACGGCAGTCTGATTATTCGCTTCATATCAATGCCGGCATGGAAAAAGCGGTGGCTTCGACTAAGGCAACAACGAGTCAATTGGCTTTGTTCCTTTTGATTGCGGCGGCGATGAAGGGGGAGTTGCAAGAGGGGAAACGGCTCTTGGCCGAGGTGGCCAGTCAGATCAATGACATGCTCAATCCGCGCTTTTTAGATTATGTGAAAGGAGTCGCTGAAGCGATCAAGGATCACGAAAACACCTATATCATTGGCAAGGCTCAAAACTATCCGATGGCTTTAGAGGCTGCGATCAAGATTCAGGAAGTGTCTTACATTCATGCTGAAGGGTTCCCAGCAGGGGAGTTGAAACACGGTCCCATCGCCTTGATTAGCGAAGGAACCCCCTGTATCAGCCTGATTGCCAATGACGAGGTCAAGCAAGACACCATCAATAACACCATTGAGCTGAAGGCTAGAGGGGCTCACATCATCGGCATCAGTCCGGAACGTCACGAGGTATTTGACGAATGGATCAAGGTGCCAGATGTTGGCATTGCTTCGCCCCTGGTCAACATCATCCCTGTGCAGTTACTGGCTTATTATTTGGGGGTTTTGAGAGGGTTGGATCCGGACATGCCGCGGAATTTGGCAAAATCAGTTACCGTTAAATAACCGTTCAAAAAATGACAGATACACTTTTTATGTTTCTTTTGGGGCTCCTAGGCTTTAATCAAACTGAGCTATTGGCTGATGAAGATAGCCCTCAAGAATCAAGTTATTCCATTATAGATGGGCGGATTTTTGATTCGACGGGGCAGGAATTGACAAAAGATATGAGCTATTTAACCCAGTCGACTTGTGATGAAAGAGAGGAATCGGGAATCCCTGGAGAAGTAAGGCAGGAGTCGAAAGGATTCAGTGTGATAAAAGAATATGATGATGGAAGGTATTTGGCTGGTCAGTTTCTTTCTTGCTTATGTGCTGCTGACTGTGGCGTGGAGGATGTTTATATTTTTGAAATCGAATCCAAAAATAGCATTCGCCATGATGATTTAATGGATGCCATTTTTCAGGTTGATCAAGTGAGTGCAGAGGCAATTGCTCAATGCCACAAAATTAATGGTGCTCAAGATGACTCTTGTTTATGGTATCAAATCGATAGCATTGAAAATGACACACTGACCTTAAATATTTTCAAAAATGACCCAAATAATGAAGGAACGGCCGTCTATCCATGTGCTATTTTTTCCGATTTAGAGTCATCCGTAGATGAGCTGGAGGCGATTTGTGGCTATCAATTTGAAAAGCAAATTAATATTGAGAATGTTCGTGACTTATACTTTGTGGCAAAATAATTTAACTCATTATCATTAAGCAATAATTATGTTTAAAAAATTATTTGGCAAATCCAAAGAGCCTGACCCGAAAATCCCAGAAGAATGGGATAGTTTTTTTTGTAGGATTGAGGATAAGCCGGTATCAATCAGGCTGAATTTAGCCCTTAAAAATATAGCTCCAATCAAAGGGTTCTCAGAGCAGGTTTGGTTTTCTATAAAATTTCAACACGCTGATAAAAATGGGTTCAATACCCGAGAAGAATTTGAAACCATTTGCGCTATTGATGACGCCATTATAAAGGCACTGGGAGGTGATTTTATATTTGCAGGCACTGTTAAAACTGATGGCAGGATGGACTTCTATTTTTATACAAGCAGTACTGATGGGGTGGATCAAAAAATCAATGAAGTGATGAAGCAGTTTGATGATTATAAATATGCAGTTGATATTAAAAAAGATGAAAATTGGGATAGCTATTTAAAATTCTTATACCCCGGTCCTTACGAATTTCAGTCCATTCTAAACAATCGAGTGATTTGGCAACTTGAGAAAAATGGAGACAAGTTTGAAAAAGAGAGAAATGTGGATCACTGGGTCTATTTTAAGAATGAAAAAGGAGTGAATGATTTTATCGATGAAATTGAAAAACGTGGCTTTGAGGTTTTAAAAAAAGCCAAATCAGATGACAAGGGTTATCAATATGTGTTGAATATAGTTAGGATGGATAAGGTGGGTTATGGGCAGGTTGATGCTTATGTGTGGGAGCTTTGCCAATTGGCTGAAAAAAATAATGGGCGCTATGATGGATGGGGATGTCCTGTTGAGAAATAATCTTGCTTTATTATGTATTTATAATATAATATCATAATATAAAATCATAATATAAAATCATGACCACCTCCTTCATTCCCAACGAAAGGAACCAACAATTTATGAGTACGCTCATTCAAAAAGGCCAAAAAAAAACCCAAATTGTCAATAAAGCCCTCGATCTTTATCGAAAGTACTATTTGGCTAAAGACTTACAAGAGTCCTTCTCGGCCCAAACCGATGAAGATGTGGCCGAAGCCATGTCCGACTTTGAAGATTATTTAAGAATCGTCGATGAGCAATAGAATCCCACCCCAACAATTTGATATCTTTCATGCCAACTTAGAACCTCGTAAGAGATCGGAACAAGGGGGTATGCGACCCTGTCTGATTTTACAGAGCAATGGTGCAAATCAATTTGCAAGGACCTTTTTAATTGCCCCATTTACCTCTCAAAAAATAGATCGTATTCATACCCATGAGGTTTTAGTTCATTTCAACAAAGAAAATGGTTTGAATACAGATTCAAAATTAAAAATGAGCCAAATGAGAGTGATTGATAAAACCCGATTGATCAAAAAAATCGGCCAACTGGAGAAGGAATATGTCCCAAAGATTTTTAGGGCAATGGATGTCATGACAGACCGTTGGGGAGATTTTAGAGCTCAGTAGAAAAGCACCTCATTCAAAGTCTTGATCACTTTTTTCAATTCAGAGGGGCAAACGGATCCTAATTTTTCCGCGAGGCGAGATTTTGATAGACTTCTGATCTGAAATGTAATCACTTCAGAATCGCATGGAAGACCATTTTGTTCGTTTTTTTGAAGTAAAACTGAGCCTGGGTAATGCTTTAGTGCGGTAGAAAGAGGGCAGGTGATCACAATCCCCAAATTATCATTCATTGCATTGCCCGAAACGATCAAAACCGGTCGTTGGCCAGCTTTTTCTCGCCCCTTAACTGGATTGAGTTGCGCCCAATAAATATCTCCTTGCTTCATAATCCCAATGCGTTTAATTGATCGTTAAAGTCTTCCAAGCCCATCTCGGCTAACTCGAGCATTTCTCTATCATTTGCCGCTCGCTTAAAACCCCTTTGAAACGCTTCATGCTTTTTTTGATGACGATAAACTGTGAGGGCTTCCTCAAAAATAGACCGCTTGCTCACTTTCTTTTTTTTGGCATATTGATCTAGCCATGCAATCAAATCCTTAGAAAGGCCCGTTGTGATCACTCCAGAGGTACTCATGTTTAATAAATTTATTTAAAAAACATAAATATAATAATTAAATATATGAGAAAAGTCAAGGTTAAGATAGAATGGAGGAAAATTAATTCTAAATTTAAAAACCTACTCTAAAATCCCCCTAACCCCCTTTGATAAAGGGGGGATAAATATCGATCAAATAGGAATTTTGCATTTCCAATCTTAAATAATATGAACCGCATCCGTCTCACCATCACTGGCACTGTTCAGGGGGTCAATTTTAGAAAACATACCATTCAAAAGGCCCAGCAACTGGGTAACATCACCGGCTACGTTGCCAATGAATCCGATGGGTCGGTTACGGTTGTTGCCGAGGGGCCTTCTAACAAGCTAAATGATCTGTTGGAGTGGTGTCAGAGTGGGCCGAGTACGAGTCAGGTTGAAAAGGTGCAGATCGAAAAACTCGACTATTCTGGTGAGTTTGAGGGGTTTGAGGTGCGGTATTAGGCAATTAGGCACTGTGTTTGCTCACAGCAATACGATGCAATTTGAATCCACCATTTTTCTTTCGCAATGATTCCAAAATAGCCCCAATCATGGTTTCATTAACTTCGGTATGAAGATCTGCCCTGGTTAAGCCCCACGGAAGTTTAGTCTTTCTTCCCTTTGAAGGGAGGCCAAACATATCTTTAGCCGCCCAGTCATCAGCTGTTAGCCCTCCATTACTCAAAACTTGACCTAATATACCTATTGCGCCTGGGTTGGTGGAATGTTGAAATATGATAGAGTTAACGAAGCTTTCTTCAGGTCTCATGAATTTCTTTGATCTGAAATTTAACCCCGCTGACACATCTCTAAATTGCCTGAATGCTTCCCATTTTGCGATGATGTCATGGCCGATTGCCTCTTGAACCTCTTCAGTGGAGGCGCCGATGTGGGCCGTTTGAACAAATTTACCACTCACCACCATTTCGTGTGGAATAGACGTTTCCCACTGGGGCATCGCCTCTCTACTAGGCAAGTCTACATCTGTTCTGGCTCGCTGAATAT
>JAUHXI010000125.1 GCA_030426875.1 bacterium | reverse complement strand
CAAAATGGAGCTTTAAAATCATATTGTTTGGATGTGGGGCATGATCAGTTAGACTCTCACCTAAAAAATGATGAGCGGGTGATCAATTTAGAAAATACCAATTTCACACACCCTGTTCAACTTCCACAAAAAGTTGATTTAGCAGTGGCTGACCTCTCTTTTATTTCCCTGCGCTTAGTTTTACCCACCATTCGTTCCTTTTTGAAGGAGGGGGCTGAAATGATTTTGCTTTTTAAGCCTCAATTTGAGGTGGGGAGGGCTGGTGTGAGTAAAAATGGGGTGGTGAAGGATGAGGGGGTGAGGGAAAAGGCGTTGGAGGAGTTTAAAAAATGGTGTAAAGAGGAGGGCTTGAGTATAAAGGGGGTCATTGAATCTCCTGTTGAAGGGAAAAAGGGGAATCGTGAGTTTTTGTTGTGGGTGATTGCTTAGGGTGGGTTTTTGACAAATCAAACATTAATGACTATTATTACTTCCAACATTTAATTAACTCAATTATGGGAATGAATACTGCACCCAGTCTTATGCCAGCTATTATACCACCTGAAATAGCTGATCTAGAAAGAAGAGTTAGAGCGCTTGCTTCAGATTTTTCTGGTGATGCGCTGAGGATAATTGCTGAACTTGAACAAAAAATCCGTGGTGCTAAAATGGGTGATCATTTTAATAGAGGTGTCAGGCTTGAGCAAATGGAAGCAAAAATTTCTGAAGAGGGGGGGGCAGGCTCTCCTTTTTTTACTTTGTGTAGTTCTTTGGTTGCTGAAGAAGGCGAGGCAGGTGTAAAGAAATTTGAGCTCCTTCAGATGCTTTGTGCCATTCGAAGGCAAATAGCAGATGCAACATCTGGCTTAGCTAATTTAGTGAGAGAGTTTGAAGTTAGTCAAGGATTGACAAGAAGGCCTGAATCGGAGGAGTGACTTGGAGTTTGATCTGAATTTAATGGGGAAAGCTTGCATAAATATAAATTAAGTGTTATAATAATGTATTAGCCCCATTCTAATGCATCCAAGCCAAACACTTCAAAACCTCATCATTGTCCCGGGTCACAGCTTACTCAAGGATCACATCGTAGCTGGCGAAAGTCTGGAATACTATCAAAATCCAGACAATTGGTTGTTAGAGGACTATCAAGTCGGTGATCTCCCCTTTTATCTAGAGCACATTCAAGCCGGACTACAGGCCTTAGAAAAAGACCCTCACGCGATCTTGGTTTTTTCTGGAGGTAGAACCCGACAAGGTGGAAAAATGTGGAGTGAGGCTGAAAGTTACCTGCTTGCTGCCAAAAGCATGCCCGCCTGGAAGAGGGCATTTGAAGCCCGCGTGATCACAGAGGATTATGCCAGAGACTCCATGCAAAACATCCATCACTCGCTGATGCGATACTTCATTCATCTAAACCGTTTCCCCCAAAAAATAGATGTCTTCAACTGGGGCTTTAAGTCAGAACGTTTCCATTTTCATGCAGCGACATTGGGTATACCAAGTGACTCCTTCACTTACCATTCTGTGAATAATCTGAAGGATGAAACACTTAGGTTGGTCCAAAAATTTGAAAAAAAAGTCTTTGAACAATTCCAGCAAGATCCCTTTAGTCTTCATGGTGAATTGATGCAGAAAAAAATTCAACGCGACCGCCACAATGAGGGAAATCCCTATCAGCCCCTGCTTTCGTATTTTCCTTATGAGACTGACTTAAAGAAACTAGAACAATCCATTGCAAGCCTGCCTAAAAAAGAAAATAAAACCCCATTCATCGAACACCCCAGTTTGATGAGATTTGACTGGAGCCCAGTTTATCATAGACGTTTAGCTTAAGCCATTCGAGCCCATTTAAACTTTCAGAGCCCGTTCAAGATCTTAAAGAGGAGGGGAAAACGTCACCATCAAAAAAACGAGGCCTTTCGACCTCGCTTTTTAGAAGAATGTTTCGAAACTTATTTCTTCTTCGCCAATTCTGCAATTCCTTTCATGGCTTCAAGTGCTTCCACTGGCAACATCCAAATGGTGGTGTTGGACTGATCAGAAGAGAGGTCATTGATCGATTGCAAGGTTCGAAGATGGAGTGCTCCAGGTGCCTTAGCCAGCATGGTGGCAGCTTTTTGCATGTTTTCAGCAGCCGCAACTTCTCCCTCTGCCTTAATGATCACGGCTCGTTTTTCCCGTTCCGCTTCGGCTTCCTTAGCCATGGTTCGCTTCAGATTTTCAGGCAGAACCACATCCTTAAGCTCCACTGACTCCACCAAAATTCCCCATGGGTCACTAGCCTTATCCACAATGATTTGGATTTTAGCGGCAATTTCATCTCGGTTTTTCAATAGTTCGTCCAAGGTGACTTCACCCACCGCGTTTCGCATGGTGGTTTGTGCCAATTGAGACACTGCGAAGTAGAAATTTTCAACTTCAATCACAGATTTACCTGCGTCAGTGATTTTATAATAAATCACCGCATTGATCCGAATGGAGATGTTGTCTTTAGTGATGGCTTCTTGATCGGGCACATCGACCACTTTGGTTCGAAGATCCACTTTGACCATCCGTTGAACCACGGGTATGACTAGGCGCCATCCAGGATTTTTCATTTTTTGATATTTTCCAAGAAAAAACATCACTCCACGTTGATATTCCTCCACCTGTCGAATGCTGATGAGGACGATCACCGCAAGGACAATTAATATAATTAGCATGTAGTTCATGACTGTTGCACTTTAAGTAATAAAATTTCTAACATCACTAGTCCTATCTATTAGATAGGTTTACTGATTCAATATACACCTTTTAAGTCTATTTTTGAAATTTTTTATCATTTTTATAAATGCTTGATCGCATTTGCGACAACGATTGCCACTTCTTTGTCTAATGGGCTTGGGATGATCATTTCAGCCTTTGGATTTTTAACATAACTAGCAATGGCTTCTGCTGCAGCAATTTTTACTCGGTCGTCGATCACTCGAATGCCAGCGTCTAAAACCCCTCGGAAGATTCCTGGAAAGCCAAGCACATTGTTCACCTGGTTGGGAAAGTCACTCCGACCAGTGGCAACGATTTTAGCCCCTGCCTCTAGAGCCAGGCTTGGCATGATTTCGGGTTCAGGATTGGCCATCGCAAAGATAATGGGATCATTTGCCATGGAGCGAACCATGTCTTGGGTGACCAGTTTAGCCATCGACACTCCAAGAAAAACATCCGCGCCTTGCATGGCTTCGGACAAGCCACCTGTCAGCTGGTTGGCGTTGGTGATTTCTGCCAACTCCTCTTTAACGGGGTTTAAATTTTCTCGGCCTTTGTAGATGATGCCTTTGCTGTCACAGAGTAGGAAATTTTCTGGCTTCACTCCGTAGGTGATCAATAATTTGGTGATCGCAACGCCTGCGGCTCCCACGCCATTGACCACTACTTTAATGCCTTCAAAGGTTCGACCGGTGACTTTAAGGGCATTGATCAATCCCGCCAAAACCACGATGGCCGTGCCATGTTGGTCGTCATGAAAGACGGGAATGTCGAGCTCTTCAATCAATCGTTTTTCGATCTCAAAACAACGTGGTGCCGAAATATCTTCCAAATTGATGCCTCCAAAGCCAGGGGCAATGAGTTTGACAGCTTTGATGATTTCTTCGGTGTCTTGGGTGTCTAGGCAAATCGGGAATGCATCCACATCACCGAATGTTTTGAATAGAATTGCCTTCCCCTCCATCACTGGCATGCCTGCCGCTGGGCCAATGTTGCCTAGGCCAAGTACAGCTGAGCCATCTGTAACCACAGCGACTAAATTTCCTTTATTGGTATACCTGTAAACATCGGCAGGATTTTTAGCGATGGCCCGGCACGGTTCAGCCACACCAGGGCTGTAGGCCAAAGAAAGGTCATCTTTGGTTTCTACTTTGACCTTTGATATGACTTCTATTTTTCCTTTTTTAGCTTCGTGAAGCTTGAGGGATTCTTCGTAGTAATTCATTTTTTAAAATTAGGTGACAAAGGCTATTTCATTGTAAGGAAAATGATTGTGGAAAAAAAGGGTATTTAGTAGCGAATAACGAGTAGCGAATAAGAATAACGAATAAGCAATAGAACTCCCACCCATTTTTTAGCAACGCTAAAAAATGAAATCGCTAATCGCTACGCTAGCTATTGCAATTACTTCAAAAATAATGTAAAATCCGAGTTGTGTTTAAAAATTAAAAAATAATCTCATGCAAAAAACTAAATCCATATCACTCAATAAAGTGGTCATTGCTCTTTTGGCGTTGGCCATGGCTGCTTTGCCGATCATTGTTTCGGCTGCTAGTACTGGTGCTGGCTCAGGCACTGGTGACACCACGCCTGCTGTTGAAGCGCCGGCTCCGGTTGCAGATCCAGATCCTTTACCAGAATCTGAACCAACTCCAACTGAATCCACTGCCCCCGCACCAACTTCAAACCCTGTTGTTGAGGTTACTTCTGAACTTGCTCCCGAAGCGGTTGAATGGGGAGCATGTGAAATGGATGGTTATCAATCCGAAGTGGGCAATGAAGGCAATCGACGAGTGTGTGAAGGCCTTCAGTGTGGTCAATTAGAAACCATGCCTGAACGCGTTGAGT
>JAUHXI010000124.1 GCA_030426875.1 bacterium | reverse complement strand
AACGAAAATCCCAATGATGCTAAGGCCATCATTGGCAAGGGAATGTTGGCAGCACGAGCTCGCTTAGCCTCTAGAGCCGCCAGAGAAACTGTGTTGAGAAAGGGGGCCCTAGAAGGCATGACACTACCAGGAAAGCTGGCTGATTGCAGCTCTAAAGATCCTGCAGAATCTGAACTGTACCTGGTGGAGGGTGACTCCGCCGGAGGGAGTGCTAAACAAGGTCGGGATCGCTTTAAACAAGCTATTTTACCCCTAAGAGGGAAAATTTTGAATGTAGAGCAAG
The DNA here is from genome assembly GCA_030426875.1 of bacterium. Taxonomy (GTDB): domain Bacteria; phylum Patescibacteriota; class Gracilibacteria; order UM-FILTER-43-11; family UM-FILTER-43-11; genus JAUHWS01. The sequence continues at coordinate 4,318 of JAUHXI010000124.1, read as the reverse complement.
CACGCCTAGACCGCATGCTGGGAAATAATGAAATTAAGTCCCTCATCATTGCCTTAGGAACTGGAATTGGCGAAACCTTTGACCTAGAGAAAATCCGCTACCACCGTATCGTGATCATGACCGATGCCGATGTGGATGGATCACATATCACCACCTTGTTACTCACTTTATTTTTCCGCTATTTTAAGCCCTTGATCGAAGCAGGTTATTTATACATTGCCCAGCCGCCACTCTATAAAATGAGCAAAGGTAAATCAGTTGAGTATGCTTACACGGATGAAGACAAGGTAAATATCCTTAAAAAATGGGGTTTAGACGACGTTGAGGAAGATGAAGCTCAAGAGGATGAGTTACAAGAAGGTGAGACTCAAAAAGAAGAAGAAAAAGAAAAGAAGAAACCAGCCCGATTCAATTTGCAGCGCTATAAAGGTTTGGGAGAAATGAACCCCGATCAACTCTGGGAAACCACCATGGACCCAGAGCGACGCATGATGCTAAAAGTTACCATTGAAGATGCTGAAGCAGCTGATGCCGCCTTTGACACCCTAATGGGATCTGAAGTGTTGCCCCGCCGTAAGTTTATTCAAACCCATGCAAAGCAGGTTAAAAATTTAGACATCTAAACAAACCGTTCAAATTAATTCAACCCCCCTAATTCAATAATTAAGTAATAGATAACAACGAATGAAATTCACCAAGTATCGAAAAATCTGGTTCAGCATCTCCTTCATCGCCATCGCGATAGGCGTCTTTGCCATGGTCAGCAATAGAATGAATAATGGCTCAGTTTTAAATTATGGAATTGATTTTACAGGAGGGAGTGTTATGGAGGTGCAACTCACCGAGGGTGTAACTCCTGAAATTGAAGCGGTTTATCAGACTATTGATGCTGTTTTTCCTGGGGCGGTGGGTCAGATCACGATCACAGGAGATGACACGTACGTGATTCAAAGCAAGGAAATGTCTGATGCACAATCAACAACTGTTTCTGAAGCAATCACAGAGAGCTTTGGAACGTTTGAGTTGATCAGAGCCAATACCATTGGTCCGAAAGTGGGGAATTCCCTCAAAAAAGATGCCGCCATCGCTTTAACTGTCACACTGATTGCCATTGTGCTTTATATTGCTTATGCTTTTAGAAAGGTTCCAAAAAAAGTGAGCCCCTGGAAGTTTGGCTTCGCCGCCATTGTGGCGCTGGCTCATGATATCATCATCACCCTAGGAATTTTCGCTCTGTTGGGACTTGAGGTTAATGCTTTTTTCATCACAGCCCTTTTGACCATCATGGGCTTCTCGGTTCATGACACCATTGTGGTCTTTGATCGCATTCGTGAAAACCTTAAAAAACAAGGCCGAGACGATACCTTTGGAGACATAGCAGATATCTCCCTCAAGCAAACCATGGCGCGCTCCATCAATACCTCCGTTTCAACCTTGTTCCCGTTACTTGCTTTGTATATTTGGGGATCCCCGTCTATCTCAACCTTCATTTTTGCTTTGATTGTGGGTATTTTTGTGGGAACCTATTCATCCATTTTCATCGCCAGCCCCGTGCTGACCATGTGGCAAGAAAGTGGAAGAGTGAGGTAATACCCAAGTCAACACCTGGCAATGAACTTGAGTGCTATACCTAGCCTCTAAAACAATCTACCATGATTCCGGAGTTAAGAAAAAAAATTGACCAAATAGACCTAAAATTAGTAGAGCTTTTAGCAGAGCGCTTAGATTTAGATCGTAAAATCTCTTATGAAATAGATCACAGTAATGAGGAGTGGCATCCAAAAACACGCGCGGTTGAAATCTTAGATAAAGTGAAATTAAAAGCAGATTTGCTAGGCCTTGATGAGCACTATGTTACTGAGATTTATCAGGTGATTTTGGCAAAAAGTAGAATGGATTAACCTCTGCTACACATCAAAAACACAGATGGCTAAAAATGGATCAGTAGTTTTTAGTTTGAATAAATTCCATAAAAGAATCTAAAATCATTCCAAACCCTATAAATAGCTGTAGATTTCCCGTTAAACTCGGAAGAACAAACAAAAAGAGAGCTTAGGTGAGGGGGATTACAGTGAGAGTTGAGGTTTAAGATGGGGCGGTTTCAAGTTAAAAAATTAATGATTCTTAAAAATACATGATTCAAAAAGTCATCTAGCCTTTTTGTAAAAAATTTATTATAATTAGTCTTGCTTGCCCGTGTAGCTCAGTGGATTAGAGCACTGGTCTTCGGAACCAGGTGTCGGGGGTTCGAGTCCCTCCACGGGCACCATAAAAAATACAAACAATAAAAAATAATTATGAAGAAAATTGAAGTAGAACCATTTTCATTTCTCGACTATGCCAAGCTTGTCCACTCGGGCTTTTTCACGATTGTATTTGCCCTAATTTTTGCGATCTTTTTTTCCTCTTATCGTCAGAGTTTATTAAGGTTGGGCTATGACAATAGCCTGCCAGATGCCATGCCTCAAAATTGGCACCCTTTTTTAATAGGATTCACTGCTGTGATGTTTTTGTTTGGGCTCATTCTATTCTTTAGCCTATTGAACAAAAAAAAGTTTGCCAATGAGTTGTTCATCATTTTTTTCATTCTTCAGATTGTAACCGCAGTGACCTTTGGGATGCTTTTTAAACCCCTCAATCAGCTTGGCTTTCAGCAGCTAGAGGTTGAAACCTATTTGTATGTTGGCGGTATAATGGGATTGCTTTCTATCGTGGTGATAGGGGGATGGCTCAACGCATACTTTAGCCAATTGCGTACCCCTGTGATGAAGACGAAAAAAATTGAAAAAGCAGTGATCAAAAAGATAGCAACAAAAACCCCAAAGAAAGTCACCATTGCTAAGAAAAAAGTAGCCCCTAAAACTAAAGCCAAGAAAACCACGACGGCATCTAAGGCCGCAGCGGTTGCCAAAAAAACCAAAACAAAAAAAACCGCATCAAAAGTTGAAAAGAAAGCAGTAAAAAAAGTAGCACCTAAAAAAAAGGTTACAAAAAAAGAGCCAAAGACTTCCTTAGCCATCAAAAAGAAAACTAAGACAAAGGTAGCAGCAAAAACAACCACCAAAAAAACAAGCAAAAGAGTCAAAAAGTAAAAGTTGCCATAATGCAATTTATAATGTATAATTTGATTAAATAATAAATTTAAAATGAACGATCCAATCGATCCAAATGCTCAACAAGGTGGTCAAAACAACCATCATGACTCAAATGCTCAAACAGGACAGTCCCAGGGTCAATCTTCTGCTCATCCAACCCCGCAGGCTCAACCCCCTACTTCTGCCCCAATGCCTCCACAACAGGCGGCTCCAGTTGGACAGGGGCAAGGGGTCCAACCAACGGGGGTCACACCCCCTCCTCAAGGGAATAATTTGAGCGGGATCATGGATCAAGACGTGGACGTGAGCAACTTAGTGGCCAACGCCAGCCAAAATAAGCAAGAGTCAGAAGTGCTCAAGCAAATGCCGATTCCACCCCATCCCAATACCACCTTTGATGAGGCAAGATTTGTTGACCTTTTAACAGGTTCAATTTCGCTGACCTTTAATGAAAAGAAAAAGATCATTGAAGCCATTTCTCAACTGTCACAATTTCAAGTGGATGAGTTGATTAAAATTTTTGATGAAGAAAAGGGGAAGTTTGCAGAGCTAGAAAAGAAACATGCAGATGAAATCGCTGAGCTTGAAAGACAGCACGCTGCTGGTTCAGTTGAGTCACTTCAAGCTCAGCAAGAGGAAATGGCTCTAAAGAACCAAGAAGAAGATGAGGCAGAAAGGATTAAGCGCGAGCTAGGCTTGGGGTCTCCAGCTTCAGCCAGTCGCTTTGATTTAGCCATTCATGTGAATGGTCAAATGGTTGCAAGCGTTTCTGTGGCGGGTGATGTTTCTGAGGCGGATGCAATCTATTTAGCTAAATCACAACCACAAGTACTAGCAATGATTGAGGGGTATCAGCTTGTTTCTGAGTTGTATGTTCCAGGTGAGCGTGTGGAATTGATAGTGGAGTCTGTGGCCTAGCTTTAGGTTGATTGATAACCTTAAACGTGGTCGGTGATCAGGGGTCAGTGGTCAGCCTAGCTATTTTTAGTTGGCTAAAAAATCACTTCTTACCGCTTGGTGCTTTCATAGCTGCAATGAGGCTCTGCATTTCCGTATGATTTAAAAAATAGAGCACTTTCTATGAAGGCTCTATTTTTTGATCTTTATCTTGTGGGGAAGTTTATGGGCTACCCTTTCACCTTCCGTTTAATTTTAGCCGACTTAACTTTCACCTTAATTTCTTTAGCGACTTTGCTGGGAGTGAAGGTGAATTCTTCCTTCTT
>JAUHXI010000123.1 GCA_030426875.1 bacterium | reverse complement strand
AATTCTAACTTCCAAAAATCGCCTGTGACCAATTCCAACTCTGGAATGACTTCTCCTGATCCAACTCTTGAAAATAAAGAATCAACGCCCGTTCCTGAGTCCAATTTGAGTCAATCTGAGTCATCCATTTCAACTCCAGTTTCGGAAGAGAAAAGTGGGCCTGAAATTGCTCTGATCAAGTCGCCTGCGCCTGTTTCAGAAATGCCCGAGGCTCAGTCTGAACAAGAAGACGTGTCTGTAAAAGAGGGGAATCTTGAGGCTTCAACGGCTCAAATGCCTCCGCCTGATTCTCCGCTCCCTTCTAACAATCAAGAAATAATTAAGGCTGAAACGTCTACACTCACCTTAGAGGTGATCAAATCTCAGTGGAAAAAAGTGCTTGAATTGGTTAAGAATCCGGTGGCTAAAATGTCGCTTGCCCATGGCCAACTGATCGATTATTCTGGTGAAAAACTCACCATCAACTTCAATTCTTCCACGTTTAAAACCCGGGCTAGTGAACCCACGAGCCGAGCCGAAATTCAAGAGGCTTTGCTTCACGTTTACGGTCTTAAGATGGAGTTTGATTTGAAAACCAGTGTGCTCACCGAAACAGCTCCTGCAGTTGAGCCTGAGTCGAAAGATGAAAAGGGTGAAGCAGGCCCTTCTGTGGCTGATATGGCAGCGGAAGTATTTGGGGTGTGATGCTTTGCTCTGGTTTTGAAATAATAAATTCATTGAAACATTTTGATGACCAAAGAAGAGATACGGGGCCAATCCTTAGGCCTTAGAAATCAAATGACTCAGGAAGATGTTGATCAGAAATCTGAGGCCATTTTAAAACGACTCGAGGATTTGGATGTGTTTCAATCAGCTCAATCAATCCTTTTTTATGTGTCTGTAAATAATGAGGTGCAGACCATTCCTTTTATAAAAAAATATTTAAAAGAGAAAAAAATCTACCTTCCAAGACTCATTTCAGACAATCAGTTTGAAGCCGTTTTTTGTGATGATTATTCTGCTTTGAAAAAAAATAAATTTGGTATTTTAGAGCCAGAAAATACTTCCATTCAAAAAAAAATTTCACTCGACCTCATTCTCATTCCGGGTGTAGCGTTTGATCAGCAGGGGAATCGCATTGGGATGGGAAAGGGCTATTATGATCGCTTTTTAGTGGCTCACAAAAATTCACGTAAAATGGCTCTTGCTTACGAAAAACAAATCCTTGATCAACTGCCCAAAGATTTGTATGATGAACCTGTGGACATGATCGTCACTGAACAAAGAATCGTTGACTGTCAGGGCCATCGTTTTTAATTTCTAAATCCACCGCCATGTACCCCACCATCAAAGACCAAGACCCCACCCTTCATGCCTCGATGATGGCTGAGGCTCAGCGACAGAAAGAGGGAATTGAGTTGATACCATCCGAAAATTATGTCTCTCAGGCAGTTTTAGAAGCCAATGGATCCATCCTGACCAACAAATATTCTGAAGGGTATCCGGGAAAGCGCTACTACGGAGGGCAAGAAAACATTGATGTGATTGAAACCCTGGCCATCGACCGGGCTAAAGAATTGTTTGGAGCGGAGCATGTCAACGTCCAGCCTTATTCTGGATCTCCGGCGAATACGGCGATTTATTTTGCGCTATTAGAATTTGGTGACACAGTGATGGGTTTAAAATTGGATCATGGAGGACACATCACACACGGATTACCGATTGGATTTTCAGGAAAAGCCTATGACTTTGTTCAGTACGGTGTGAATCCCGAAACGGGCATTTTGGACATGGAGGAAGTTCGAAAATTGGCCCACGAAAAGAAGCCAAAAATGATTGTGGCAGGCTTCACGGCCTATCCACGGGACATTGATTGGAAAGCTTTCAAGGAAATTGCTGATGAAGTGGGGGCCATCACCATGGCTGACATCTCTCATACAGCAGGCTTAGTGGCGGGTGGTGTTTTAGAGTCACCGGTTCCCTTCTTTGATGTGGTGATGACCACGACCCACAAAACCCTTCGTGGGCCACGAGGAGCGATGATCATGTGTAAGCAGAAGTTTGCAAAAGCCATTGATCGAGCCATTTTCCCTGGGTTGCAAGGTGGCCCACATGAACATGCCATTGCGGGCAAGGCCATTTGTTTTGCTGAGGCACTCAAGCCAGAATTTAAAGATTATGCCCTTCAGGTCAAAAAGAACGCTCACCATTTGGCAGAGGCACTGAAAAAACGTGATTTTAAATTGGTTTCTGACGGAACAGACACACATTTGATCTTGGCAGACTTGACCAATAAGGGCGTGCCAGGAAAGGAGGCTCAAAATGCGCTTGATCATGTGGGCATCACGTTGAATAAAAACACGGTTCCCAATGACCCTCGCAGTCCGTTTGATCCGTCTGGAATCCGTCTGGGTACACCCGCTGTGACTACCCGCGGTATGAAAGAGGCAGAAATGGAAAAGATCGCCGACTGGATGGATCGAGCCATCAATGCGGTGAATGATCAGTCTGTACTGGATGAAATCAAGAAGGAGGTTGAGGCCATGTGTCTTGAGTTTCCAGTGCCAGGAATCATGATTTAAGCTTTTCGTGGGGAATGGGTATGCCGTTCCCTACGAGAAGGAAGGAATCTATCCATTATTAGCCGCTAATTGTTCTTAAATGAGCCTAATTCTAGCCTCACAATCCCAACAGCGGAAGAAAATTATGGAGTACTTAGGGGTGGATTTTAAATGCATTCCTGCTCATATTGATGAGCACCACGCTGGCTATACCGTGCCGCACAAAATCGTTCAATCGATTGCTTTGCGAAAAGCTCAAGCGGTTGCCAAGGAGCATCCTCGGGCACTTGTGATTGGCTGTGATACCATTGTGGTTTTGTCAGATGGGACGATTTCCCTCAAGCCAAAGGATAAGGCTGCGGCTAAAAGAACGATTCAGATGTATCAAAATTCTTATTGCAGGGTTTATTCTGGTTTAGCGATTGTTTCAATTCAAAATGGAGTGGAGTGGGTGGGCTATGAGAAGGCGAGGATTCAATTCAATTCATTTTCAGATAAAGAAATTGAGGCCTATTTGGAAGTGGGGAATTGGAAGCAGAGTTCAGGCTCTTTGACGTTGGAAGAGGTGATGCCCTGGGTTAAAAAAATTGAAGGGGATTATTTTAATATTTTAGGATTGCCCATTTATTTGCTGAAAAAAGGCTTCTGTGAAACTGGCGCAAAATACTGAAAAAACCCCAGCTTTTTCTTCCATGACATTGATTAACAGCTTGTTTAAGGCTTAAACCACCATTCAAATATGGACGCAAGCCCTAGACAAAGCCAGTTTTTATGATGGCTCCTGTAGCGGCTTTCCGAGGCTGAAGTGAAAAAGGACCAGGAGATTTTCCCCTCAAATAAATTTCATAAAAAAATCTACACCATTCCAAAACCCATAAAATAAGAGTTGATTTCCCGGACATTTCAGGGGACTGGGGAGAAACGAGCGGGTAAAACAATGAATAAAGGAAATAAAGATGATTCCACCTCGTGTTCTCCCCAGCCGTTTTTGCTTCGTTTTTGCGGTCAAAAATGAAGAAAAGAAAAAACAAACAAAAAATGAGGTAACATGAGGGGCTAGAGTATTCAATGGGGATTTGAGGGTGGAGATGGGTTGAGGTAAAGAAATTTCAAGAGAAAAATCTCGTGGTCCAAAAACTGGGGTCTTTTTAGCAAAATACTCTTGACAAATAATAAATCTTTGCTAAAATGATCTTCCAAAACAACAATTCATGGAAGTATTTAGCCAACTGCTCAACTTATTCTTCCCTCCACACTGCACCTCTTGTAAAAAAGAAGGTAGCTTCTTGTGCGCCAATTGCAGTCGCACGCTCAACATTTCGTCAATCCAGCAAATGACCCGTTGGCATCAAGACAAATCTGACTTTGAACACCTTGATGGGGTGATTTACGCTGCGGATTATGCAAAAAATCCTCAGTTGCAGTCAGCAATTGCTCAGTTTAAATACCGTTTTACGCGGGAGTTGACGGAGCAATTTTCGGACTTGATGCTGCAAAAATTATCTGAACTTTGGATGATTAAGAGTAAGTCGCTGGTCCTGGTTCCGGTGCCGCTTCATAAAAAGCGATTGGGTCACCGGGGCTTCAATCAGTCTGATCTTTTGGCGAATGCGCTCAAGAGTCGTTATGAGGGACAAATGGAAATTAGCCCACTGCTTTCTCGCGTTAAAAATACGTCGCAACAGGCTAAGTTGAATCGTCGAAAACGGTTGGAAAATTTGAAAGATGCATTTAAGCTCGTTTCAAAGCCTCAGATGACGGATGAGAAAGTTTGTTTTTTGGTGGATGATGTGTGTACGACCGGTTCCACTTTGGATGAGTGCGCGCGGGTGCTCAAGAAGGGGGGATTGCACCGGGTGTATGGGTTGGTGGTGGCACGGGCGGTAAAAAATTAGCTTTAACTAAATTCTAGCGTCCCAATCTCGTTCATTGTACTGAGTTAATAGCTGAAGATATTCGCTTTTTTCTGCTTCATCAAAGGCGGCTAGTGCGATCTCTTCTGGTAATTGATCAGCTTGACCCATCTCCCTCTCTTGAATCCTATCCCGAGCGTGACTCATCAG
>JAUHXI010000003.1 GCA_030426875.1 bacterium | reverse complement strand
TGCAAAAGGAGAGATGATGACGGTGGATAGAATTAAGCCGATGGTGATGAAGCCTTTTTTATTCATTTTTTTATTACTATACCTCAAATAAAAATAGATGAGGTGTTAATTTTGCTATATACAAAGTTATAAGCTAGTATCTATATTATAACAGAAAAAACTTAAATTTTGTTGGTATGAATCACCTGTCACTTGATATATGCGGAAATACAGCAGTTTTCACCTTCACACTTTTTGGCATATTGTGCACTATATCAATTTTTATTCTCATTTTTTTAAGGAAAGAAATTTCGAGAAAAATATTTTTTAGTGCAGGATTTTTATTAATAATACTAGCCCTTTTATATACAGTTCAATATGAATACCATTCTTGTAGACCTTCAGACTGGGGAGGAAGTTATACAGAATACGAATTCCAAATGCTACCAAAAAATATTTTTCCAATCAAAAAGTAGAGAATAATAGGTTTTAAACAAAATTTAGCCTGAAATCATGATTTTTTGGCTTGCTGAAGAGCTATAAACGTTACAAAGAAATGGGTCATCTTTTCCTCTCTATTTAGCCATTTTTATCTCTGAATTTAATATAACGTTTACATGGCTTAATGAAGCTAAAAAATGCCAATTTTGACCCATTTTTTGTGTAAAACCTAGAATAATTTAAATCTATTTAATTTCATCAGAATTAACCAAATTTTTGGTGCCCGGAGAGAGAATCGAACTCTCACTCCCGAAGGAACACGATTTTGAGTCGTGCGCGTCTACCAATTCCGCCATCCGGGCACGTTGGGATTGTACGTTAATTTTCCCTATGAATCAATGGTTCTTATGGTTTATTTTTTTAGTTCAATTCTATATCTAAAATTCCACCTCAATTCAACTTTTTTGTCATATTGAGGTGGAATTTCTTGGTGAGCTCATTTACATTTAGACGCGATTAATCGCGTCTTTACTCCACCACCTCTCCCTCAGCCTCACCTTCATCTTTTTTCTCATCCTCCTTTTCATTCTTATCGGTCACCTTCACATCATCTGAATCTGCTTTTGCATTGTCATCTACCCCCTTATTCTCAGCTTCTTTGTAAATCTCAGCTCCAATTTTTTGAGCCTCCTGCTCCAATTCATCTGTGGCTTTTTTCAAGGCTTCAGTATCGGCTTTTTCATCCTTCAGTAACTCTTTTAAGGTATTGATTTTTTCATTCACAGACTTCTTCATCTCATCTTTGATCTTGTCATCATTCTCTCGCATGGTTTTTTCCATTTGGAAGATGATGCCATCGGCTTTATTGCGAACTTCCACTCCTTCTTTTTTCTTCTTGTCTTCATCTGCATGCATTTCAGCGTCTTTTTTCATCTTTTCAATTTCTTCTTCACTTAAGCCAGAAGACCCTTGAATGGTTATTTTTTGCTCTTTTCCTGTGCCTTTATCTTTTGCGCTCACTTCAAGGATCCCGTTAGCATCTAACTTAAAGGTCACTTCAATTTGAGGAACACCCCGAGGAGCGGCTGGAATGCCATCCAAAATGAATTTACCCAAGGATTTATTATCGGCCGCCATGTCTCGTTCCCCCTGTACCACATGAACATCCACACTGGGTTGATTGTCGCTGTAGGTCGAAAAGGTCTGACTTTTAGAAGTTGGGATGGTCGTGTTTCGTTCAATCATCTTAGTTGCAATTCCTCCCGCGGTTTCGATGCTGAGGGTCAATGGGGTTACATCCAAAAGGAGTAAGTCTTTGACATCCCCCATCAAAACACCCCCTTGAATGGCAGCGCCTAAAGCAACCACTTCGTCAGGATTCACGCCTTTATGAGGTTCCTTGCCAAAAATTTTCTTAGCCATTTCAGTCACAGCTGGCATGCGTGTCATTCCACCCACCATGATCACTTCGTCGATGTCACTGGCAGAGAGTTTGGCATCTTTTAAGGCTTTTTCACAAGGAATCTTAGTCCTTTCAATCAATTCATTTGTCAGTTCCTCCAGTTTAGACCGTGATAGTTTCAAGTTTAAATGCTTCGGTCCACTGGCATCTGCCGTGATGAAGGGTAGGTTCACATCTGTTTCTTGCGCGGAAGAGAGTTCAATTTTAGCCTTTTCACCGGCTTCTTTAAGTCGTTGGAGAGCCATTTGGTCTTTGGAAAGGTCGATTCCATCTGATTTTTTAAAGGTTTCAACCAAGTAATCGATGACCGCTTGATCAAAATCATCCCCTCCCAAATGCGTGTCTCCGTTGGTGGCAGCCACATCGAGCACACCATCTCCCATCTCCAAAATCGACACATCAAAGGTTCCTCCTCCCAAATCGAAGACGGCGATTTTAACGTCCTGTCCTTTCTTGTCCAAACCATAGGCCATGGCCGCTGCGGTGGGCTCATTGATGACCCGTTTGACTTCTAGGCCAGCGATTTTACCCGCATCTTTTGTGGCTTGACGTTGATCGTTGTTGAAGTAAGCTGGTACCGTGATGACGGCTTCTGTAACGGGTTGACCTAAATAGGCTTCAGCATCGGTTTTCAGTTTTTGTAGGACGCGAGCTGAAATTTCTGGTGGCTTGAACCATTTGTCTCCCATCTTGATTTCCACCGCTCCATTTTCACCAGACTTGGTCTCGTAAGGCATCATCTTAGCCTCTTTTTCAACTTCTGAAAGTTTATGACCGATGAAGCGTTTGGCTGAGAAGATGGTGTTGGCCGGGTTGGTGACTGCTTGACGTTTGGCCGTGACGCCTGCAAGTCGTTCTTCATCTTTTTCTGCCACAATCGACGGTGTGGTTCGATTCCCTTCCGCATTTGCGATGACCACTGCTTCTCCTCCTTCCATGACGGCCATGCAAGAGTTTGTGGTTCCTAGATCAATTCCGATTATTTTTCCCATTTTCTTGGTGGTTATTGATTATTAGATGGCCCCCTCTAATTTCCCCAAGGGGGAGGACCACATTTGACTTTAAAATTTAAAACTAGCGGTGCCTTTTCCTTCACTTTGTAATGATGAACTTAGCACTCACTATTATAGAGTGCTAAAAATGATTGTCAAATTTTTTTTAACTCCCGTCACCCACTTTGACTTTGGCCGGCTTCACAATCTCACCATTCATCAGATAACCTGGCTCGAATTCCTCTGTGATAAGGTCTTTTTCACCCGGTCCAGACATCAAGGCTTCATGTTGATTGGGGTCTAACTTTTCTCCCACAGTCTTCATTTTAACCACACCTAAAGACTCTAAGGTTTTAAGTAGGTCCGTGTTGATGTGGATCACTCCTTTCGCCCATTCATTTTCAGCCATGGCTTCAGGTAGATGTTGCACGCTCCGATTCAAGTTATTAAAAATAGGGAGGAGGGATTTGAGCAGTTCGGCATTGGCAAGTTTGACGAATTGGGAGCGCTCTTGCTCACTCCGTCGTTTGTAGTTTTGCAAATCTGCCATGGAGCGAGCCAGGGCTTCCTTTAGGGCTTCAGCTGGATCTTTTTCCTCAGATACTTCCCCCTCTTCGGTCTCAGCTTCCTTTTCATCAGCTTCGGCTTGAGCGTCTTTAATTTTTTGATTTAAATCATCTGCTTGACTGTCATCATGAGTGACTTGATCACTGTTTTGATCATCATTCATGTGGGGGTTTTGATCATCATTCATGTTTGAGCGTTTCTTAAAAAATAGGCTCGATCATTCTAACAAATTCTTCCTAAAAATTGAAGAATGAAAATTAAAACCTCAATTTTCATTATCGATAACTTCATCTTGGATGATGATTTCACCAGTCTCAGGAAAAGAATCAACTGGTTGATCCAAAAAAGATGCAGCTCCGGCTACGCCTGCTAAAAAGGCAATGAGGACTGTGATGATGTGGCTTGATTTCATAAAAGACTCCCATTATTAAATAAATGATGGGAGGCACCTTCCATCATATCATTGAGGTCAATTTATTATAAGAGGGATTGGGGATATTTTAAGAAATTTTAATTTATCAACTCACGCCATGTATGCTTTGTATGACTAACTTTTAATGAAAATTTTTAGATGAGCCTGTGGTAGGCGGTTGGTGACTGGCGTTTCGCACACTTTCCCTAGGCAAATGTCATGAATCCCGCCCAGACAAGGTATAGGACTGCCATGGTGGCAAATAATTTAGAGAGGTTTACCATCTATCGACCTCCTGCAGAAAGAATGAGGCTCCATGCAGAAAGATGAAGACCAATCGTGGCAATCAAGCCTGTGTTTCCATAGCCAGTATTGGTAATTGTCCCATTTTTAGGTAAAATTAAGTCACCTACTACTTGTACAATAGTCCAAGAAGTGAGTAATAGAAGTGTTCCAAGGAGTAAGTATTTACCTCGTTGTCACAAGGGGGCGAGGGTTTTTGCTTTTTTTTGCTTGGATTTAAAAAAGGAAATGAGCACCTTGTGTTCAAGTATTATAATATAAGCGAGACCTATTAAGACAAGAAGTCATGTATTTGAGGCCATATGATTGAGGACGTCCGAAATACTTTGAGAGGTGTTGTCTATCATATTTTTATTTTTTTTGACTTTGATAATAATTATATTATAACACATTTATTTAAAATAAACAATCATCATTGGCTTTTAGATTTATTTTTGGACCACGAGATTTTTCTCTTGAAATTTCTTTACCTCAACCCATCTCCACCCTCAAATCCCCATTGAATACCCTAGCCTTCCATGTCACCTCTTTTTTTGTTTTTGTTTTCTTTCTTCATTTTTGACCGCAAAAACGAAGCAAAAACGGCTGGGGAGAACACGACGCGGAATCATCTTCTTTCTTTTTATCATCATTTTACCCGCTCGTTTCTCCCCAAACCCCTTAATTTTCCGGGAAGTCAGCAGATATTTTATGAAATTTAGAATGGCATCAGGATTTCATTTAGAATTTATTCAATTGAAAAATCTCCTGGTCCTTATTTTTAGGGTCATGTAATGATTTGGCTTGATTTCATGACCATTAGATCTTTTATATTGCAGTCCTTACGATGTTATTTTTAGGTTTATTTCTGTATTTTACACATTAAAAAAAGCATTTTCATTAAAAGTAAGGTTGGCATTGCTTTTTAGATTGAATTTTTCTAAAATGGGGGAGTCGTGACGGTAAAAAAGAATGAGTTTTTAGATCAAAAATCTTCTGCTCTTCAATCGTCAATCAAAGGGGTACCGTGGTGAAGTGGTCTAACACAGCGGTTTGCAAAACCGCCATTCGTGGGTTCAAATCCCACCGGTACCTCCATACATGTCGTTTGACTTAACAGCTTTTTTCTGTTGTTTTCTAGGAATGAATAATTCCATCCTGATGTCATTTCCCTTTATGGTAACGCGTTTTACGATTCCCTGAATGATATCCAATTTGTCCTTATAAGTAAGATTTTCGAGCTTCTTTTTGTATTTTTTAGTTTCTCTTTGACGGAGCTGATCTTTTCCTTTTTGAGTTGATGAGTGGTAAGTATCGATTCTACACTTTGCAGTTCTTCATCCAGGAGCTCTTTATCGTTTTTTAGGAATATGAACAAAGGAGGGAATCAGAACACCCAGCAGCAAAAAGTTAAGGCTTCCACAAAAATCCCTTGAAAGATCGTGATGGGATCCCGAACCAGGGCTGGATTAAGGTTCATATTAGTCTAAATATTAAAGTCTTCTCTCGACCTCAGTTAAAAGCTATTAAAAATCATTTTTAGCTTAATTCAGGCTAAAAATAGCATAAATTTTTAAATGCAATAATATTTTATTTGACTTTTTGTTTTATTTATAGATAATACAATTAAGTTGCATTTACAAAGTTATTTCTTTAACCCAAAAAACTATGTTAGAAACAACTCAAAATAAAGGTGTTCGACTTGAAGGGGGTCACGGGGGAGAGGTCCTCACCGTGGCCTGTGCTTCCCGTGATAAACTTAGAGATTTAGGGGAACCTACTCTACGTCACCGTCTCGTGGCTTTAGCAGGGCCCCTTCTCGCAGCGACCCTTTCGATTTCTCCTCAGCCAACTCATGCTGCCAATCCAGGTCAAGATTCTGCATCTATCGAAAACTTCGGTGACCCATCTTCTGGTGAGATTGAAGAGGGCACGGGGGATTATTTGAGGCAGTCGCTGTGGGCTGATACTAATGAAGATAGCACCTTAATATCCAGTAGCAGCTATGAATTAAACGCAGCAGCCCCATCTCAAGACATAAAGGATCATTGTGACGTTGTACAGGGGAGAGAGGGGGAAGGTTTTGTAGGATTCCTTGTGAATGGAGTTCTTCAAGAAGGAGAACCAGAAGAAGGAGGTCATAATTATAGATATAAAGCTTACGCTAAAGCTTATAATGGAAAGATGTATTTATGCTTTGATTTTCCTGCGGCCAAAGGACACGACGTTAGACATTGGGTGGCTAAATTACTTGGTTCAGAAAAACGCTGGTCAAATGGAAGAAAGGAGGTTACTTCTAAAAATTTAAATAACTGTCCAGTAGAGAATCCATGCAAATAATTATTGACATTTTTAAAAAATAATGTTAATATAATAAGATTTTTATTCGCTTATAAAGATATGTTGTAAATTGTCACTATCATTGCCTGAAAAAACACCGGAAAGGCCTAAGGATTCTCCAGATTATAGTAGGGAATATTGGAAGCTGCAGCGTGAGGATTTGAGTGGTGCAGTGGGTGAGAGCATTGAGTTGGAGACTCAAGAAGTTGACATTAATCAATCTATTCAAGACTATCTTAAGACTGCCTTAGAAAGTGACAACTTGGTATTAAGAGCTCTTAGTAGCCTGCAGTTACAGGGATATCATCAAATAAGCCTTCCAGAAGGCCATCAGATCGAAATTCACACAGGTAAACTGTCTATTTTTAAGATATTAGAGGGTGGTGCAAGGCAGTATTGCAAAATTCCTGAGACAGGTAGGTTTGTTCAAGAAATCCCACTTTTAGCTGCCATCCCTCATCGAGAAAAACTGTATTTTAAAAGTGGAGGCTACCAAGAAGGGTTTCACCTTAATAAAAAAGCTAAGAATAAAGCTGAAGCGCATCAAATGGTTGAAGATGCCCTAAAAGAAGGCCGCTTTGCCAAGCTGACTGGGATGGTGAATGGTCTTAAGATTAGTGACAAAGTTCGCTTGGGTACAAGGCATAAAGTTGCGGCTCAGGAAATTCTCTTTTTGCTCGAAAATTCCCCCAGTGTTTTTGATGCTGCAACGATGGATTGGATGAATCGCTTTGGAAATTTGGAAGACTTGAAGGAATTAGCTGAGGGTCAATGGGGTGATATGAATCGACCAGGAACAGAGGCTTTTGAAAGGGTGCGTTCAGCAGAGGGTGTCGTTCAGTTTACTTTGGCCTGGAGGCGTCTTCGGACCGTTTTGCCAGCCAATTTACTAAGGGATATTCGCAGGAATAGCTTAAAAAAAGGTCGTCTTTCTTCACTTAAAATGAGCTTGGCTCAAACTGAATCCACATCGGGAAAGGCATTGGCCGAAGACCGAAAGGTAATGGTCGAAACAGTGATTTTAAATGATCGGCCACTTAAAAAGAGCCTTACATCTAAAGCCATTGACTCTCCGGCACCTCAGCCAGAAATAGAGGTGGAAGAGCAAAAGCCTGCCCCTCCTTCTGCAGAAGGAGGGGCAAAAGTTTCAGAAGAAGGTCCAAAAGTGGATCCGGGGACTCTTCCCCCTGAAAAAAAAGAGGAGAGTAGTGATCAGCCTAAGGAAGATGTAGCTGAGTCAGCACAAGAAAATGCTCCCAATCCCTCAGAAGAAAAAGGGAAAGTGGAAAATCCATTTGAGGAAATTTATCAAGAAATTTGGGAAGAACAAGAAATGTTATTCGATGTTTTAATTAGCAGTGGTTGTCCGGAAGTTTCCATCACTGTTTCTGATGAAAGACCAGGGGTTAAGTGGGTTGAACTGGGTTATGTTTCGAATTTGAAGGAGGGTGGTAAGGTGATCTCTATAAAACAGCGCACAAAAGTTGCTTTGCCTAAAACATTTGATGACGATCCTGTTTACTCAAAAGATGGACGTGAGCTCCTTAATCCTGGAGAAGTGATTGCAGAGATGGTCGACGCTATTAAAAAAGAAATTGAGGCACCTGCCGCAAAAGAGTTTGAATACCTGATGGAAACCCATATTTTAAGAGCTTTGCCTGCAGAAAATATTCCGCAAATGCGCGATCGATTCAAAGAAAATCGCCAAGAAAAAAAAGCTATGCGAGCCGAAGGAAAAAGTTTTGGGGAAGTTCGGAAGCATTTAAGAGACAAGCGAAACACCTTAAATCAGTATCAGGAAGAATTTATAGAGGGGAATTTTGATTCGGTGATGGATGAAATTCGTCAGCATTATTCTGCAAAAAGCCTTAAACTTGAAACCCTGGTGGGCAAGCAGCGTCACACCGATACGACTTCTTTCTCAACAGGAGGTCTTGGGCTAGACCCTCTCCTTATTTCAGTAGAAAAACCAAAGGATGAAGTGGGGCTCGTGTTTTCGGGGGCAAAAATAAAAAAACCTATTTTTTATTCCCTAGAATCTCACGAAAAATATGAAATCGATTCTCCCTCCAATTAGTTCGATGAAATCAATCAAAAGAGGTGTACCTTCTCCTTACTCCTATTTATGCCGCTTAAGGAATAGAACTTTTGCACATGCTTTAGGTGGAGCTGCTTTATTGGCCCCGGGTCTTTCTAAAGCCTCTGAAGAAAGCAGGGGGGTGGTTGAAAATGAAATCGCAACTGAATTTTATAATCACGATAAAGTTTGCCCCAATCCCTATTTAGATGAAAAAGGAAGACCAAAGTTTGCTCAGGGCTTTAATGTGGATGTGCACGGTCATGTCATCAAGAGTAGTTCAGATTCAAATCAACAAGATTGTCGGACGCACCCCTGGGCTACTTTAGGAGCTTCTTACACTGGAACAGTTAGCATTCCAGTTGCAGAGGATGAGGCTTCTCTGCATCCCACCTCAACACACCTTGATGAATCAACGGATGAAGCTGAAGATGTGGGTCATTTGGCTCATCGATTTCGATTGTATCTTAAATTTACGCTTTTAAATGGAGGGGTGGATTTTGGCCCGGTTCTGGGATTTGGTGTTGGAAAAAAGGGGGTGAACACACAGGCGATTTTAGGTGGCTTTGTGTCGGCACATCCCGACCGAAAACACCAACATGAGATTTCACTTTCTGCTCGCACTGGTGTTGGAAAGTCTGGGGTGGGAGGCTTTGAATCAGGTTTATTTTATCGCTACAATTTGACCCGGAATTTGGCTTTAGGTGCTCACTGTATTTTAGAGGGTCATGACGGAGACATTCATGGAGGCTGTGGACCTTCAACTGGAGTTCAATACAAAGGGCTTAGTTTAAACGCTGAACTTGCCCTAGGACCACATCCTGAGGGGGGTCTTTACACACACACGCATTTAGCCCTTATGTTTGATGTTATGAAATTCTGGCGACCAAATTTACCCGCATCTCATGGTCACCCCCCTCACTAAAAAGGAGTTGTTTTATTTTTTTATCTCAAAAATAAACAAAAAATAAGTTAAACGATCTGTACCTCCAGACACAAGTCTTTTGACTTAATGCTAACTTGTTGTCTTATTCTTATATTTTCTTGAAAAGAAAGGACTTCCAGTTATACTAAGGCTATAACAATTGCTTTTAAATATGCTACTTGAAGAAATCCCAAGCCATGGCACACTCAAAATTAAGAACTTGATTTTAGATTTGAACGGAACTCTGACCATTGATGGAAAAATAATTGAGGGAGTTACATCTCGCTTAAAACATTTGAGAGAGATCATGCCTAACATTTATCTTTTTACTGGGGATACCCATGGTAATGCTAAGGAAATTTCAGAAAAATTGGGTTTAGAGTTAAGGCTAACTAAAAGTGGTGAATCCAAGCTAGAAGAAGCCTTGAAAATTGGAGTAGAATCAACAGCTGCTATCGGTAACGGCTTAATAGATTCCAGACTGCTAGATCAAGTGGGGTTAGGTATCGTTGTTTTACAAGAAGAGGGGGCGCATCCAAAAGCTATTTTAAGTGCAGATATTATTGTGAAATCTATTAATGATGCTCTAGATTTAATGCTTTATCCAAAAAGATTGATTGCCACTTTGAGACCTTAGTTTTTGCCTATTTCAAAAACAAACAAAAAATAAGCTAAACGATTTGTACCTCCACTTTACCATTTGACTTAACAGTCTTTTCCTGACTCTAAAGAGTTATGGATGCCTCATGGTATTCAGTTGTTTTTTGCGGTGGTTTAATTAATGGAGTATTCTATCTTTGATTGATTTCTAAAAAAATAATCTATTCAATATGGGAAATATGCATTTCGTCACCCAGGTTGAGCCAAAGGTTCACAAAAACGGCGCGGTTATAAAAGTGATTCAGGGAAAGGAAAGGTTATTTAGAAACAAATATGCAAAGCTCCCCAAAGATAAAGCTGTAATCAGTGCTTCTAAAATTGATATAAGATGTCCAAATATAAATGAATCTCCCAATATTTATACTGAAGAATTAGCAAGGCTTTACCTCGTGATTCCTAGTGGTTCCAAATATGGCTATCAAGATGGATTAAGAAAAATACTTAAAGAACTCTCTAAGTATCTTGAAGACGCCCTATTTTATATTGAAGATGAGTGCGCCCAATATGTGGAGAAATTTGAAATAAAACAGGGTGCTTTTATTAACAAACTTGTGATAAAAAGCGATGGTAATCTTATTGATTATTATGAAAAAAACTATCCTAAGAAAAAAAATACTCTATTTGAATTAATGAGACAGGAGCTGGTTGACTTATCCGAATACCCGGAGTGGTGCTTTCGAAAAATTATTAGCATGGCGAATAAGGCTTTAAAAATAAATAAGAATGACTGGAGCCTCTTCCATTTCAAGGGAATTGGGCAAGTCTATGCCAAAAGATATAAAAGTGGGATTAGTAGCCTTAAAAGAGCTTTGAAATTGAAAAAGGAGAAGATAGGAAAAGAAAATGAAGATTTAGACACGCGCAGAATATACTCCTCCATCGCTTATGCATTTAATTTGCAAGATAAGTATGAAGAGGCTATTGAATATTGTGAGATTGCCAATAAAATTTCTCCGCATTTTGGAGAATTGCAGCCTGAAGAGTACATGGGCTATGCTTATTTAAATTTGAAGCAATATGAAAAAGCTTTAGAGGTTTTTGATCGTATCCTTAAATTAGCCCCTAAATCGAACTTCATTTCCCATGCACTTTACAATAAAGCTTGCACTCTAGTTGGATTGGGCAAGTTTGACCAAGCATCTGGCTATATGTCTGCTGCTATTTCTATAAATCCCCACTCCTTTCCTAGGCAAATAATTACCGATCCAGACCTAAAGCCCTTGTTGAATTACAGAGGCTTCAAACGATTGATGGGTGATAATTATCGATTGCTTGAAGAGGCAGGGTTTAGCTCAAAAACAAATAAGAAATAAGCTAAACGATCTGTACCTCCATCGCAAAAGCATGCTCCAACTTACGAATCCGTCTCGTTTCCGAGTCATCTTCTTCAGTCTACGCATGCTTTTGCTCTCTCCCCACAAAATACCTTCCTTTCCTCTCATCATGTTCGAACCCTCGCTTCGCTTTGTGAGGGTCACGTTTCAATTCCCCAGTTACATATGAAATAAAGGAGTTTTTCTATGCATTTTTCATCCTTTATTCTTGCCTCTGTTTTATTTGAACCATCGCCATAAATAAATGTGGCACTGATCCCAAATAAATAATTGGCCCTAAAATATTAAACAATAAAATTCTTATCGATTCTTTTTCTCCGGTAAGAATGCTATTTAAACTTAGCGGTGACTGACTCAGCATTAGATAGGCTAACGGGATTGCTATGATCCAAAAGAGGCCAAGTGAGAATTTGGCTACTTTTTCTAATTTTTCGTAGGATATTTGTGGTCGCGGAACCAGTATTCTACGATATCTACCCGTTATGCCACTGGTTATATAAGTCATCAAAAGAACAGGGGCAAGAATAATTACAAAGAAGAATAGAGGCCTAGTGTCTAATGCTCCAAAGGCAAAAAATAATGAGCCTATAATATAAAAACCATTTGCAGTTAAGAGCTTTAAGTAGTCTTTCAATCCTAACTTGGCTCGTTTTTGATTCACTTTTTCACCGATAGCTACTTCACTGTTAATCATTTCAAAAAACTTTTTTTCGTCTTCTGCGGTTATCCTTCTATTTGTAGTATCACCTATCAATGCCAAAGTAATGCTTTCATATTCTAAGATATGCTTCTTGGCTAAATTTTTTTCTTTTTCAAGAACTTCAATCGCGTAGGGGTTTTGAGGTCGGACCCTGGCACTAATAATCCCATCCTGACGGAGGTCCTTCAGGGTCAGTTCTACCATTTTTAAATATGGGCTTTCGTAAACCTTGGTATAACTCATGTAGACAGATGATTGAAATTTATTGTTTTTTGACAGTTCACATCATACTTACTTTAAACCTTAACTGTCTATCTCAAAATTACTGAAATAGTGGCGTTTTTTGCTGTTTAGCTGCCTTTTTGCCTCAAAAACAAACAAAAAATAAGTTAAACGATCTGTACCTCCACCCAAAAATGGGCTACTACTTACAAAAACGTTTCATTCTGAAATTCTTTTTTCCAGTATCCGCCCATTTTTGGGTCCCTTCCCCACAAAATACCCTCCTCACTTCCGACTTTCTCGGAACCCTGGCCTCGCATTTTGTGGGGGGCCCTTTAATCGCAGGGCTCCAGCTTACGAATCCGCCTCATGTTCGAGTCAGCTTTTCCAGCTTGCACATGCTTTTGCTCCTTTTAACCTCGAACCAAAGCCTAACGATTATCCCAAAACTGCTTCCGCTACAATCTTAGCTGAAATTGCTGCAAAGCTAATGTTGTAGCCCCCACAAAGCCCGTTTACGTCTAATATTTCCCCTGCGAAATAGAGGTTTTTATGACGTTTGGATTCCAAGCGGGCCATGTTGACTTCTGATAAATCGATTCCGCCTCGGGTGGTCCAGCAGGCCGAATAGCCAAGGGTGGACACATGATCGAACTCTAGGCGATACAGTGATTTTCGGAGCGCTTTTAGTTTATCTTTGCTCACATCGGCAATGGTCATATTGTCTTGTATTTCTGCTTTAAAAAGATGCCAATCCGCCAATCGTCTGGGTAGGTATTCTCTTAAAAACCCTCTCACCAAGTGTTTTCCCTGGCGCAAGGCATTGAATTCAGCGGTGAACACATCTTCTTTTACATCTGGTAAAAAATTGAGGGAGACTTTCTCGCCACTCAAAACGGAAGAAAAATCTAAGGCCAAAGGGCCCGAAAATCCATGGTGGGCTATGAGCATGTCATCGACTCTTTTTTGGCCAGAGGCTAGATCTGTCAGTTCAGCTTTAAGCGAAATGCCCGAAAAATCCCTGAGTGGATTCTGTTTGATCACCAGGCTAGAAAGGGAGGGGGTAAGGCCTGTAATGCGGTGGCCTAGCTGAAGAGGGAGTTGGTAGATGAGTTCTGCGTCTGAGGGGCGGCCGATTCTAAACATGCCGCCTCCAGTCAAAACCACCATGTCAAAATGAGCGATATCCTCCACACCTGCGGATAAAAATTTCAGTTCAAACTGATCCTCTTTTTTTTCCACGCCGATGACTTCAGAATTCAGTTGAAACCTTAAATTGTCCTGTTGCTCAAGCATTTCATTCAAACGGGCCACTTCCTTCACGGCATCCTGACTTTTTAGAATCGCCCGATTTCCTTCCCATTCATATTCTATTCCCATTTTTTCGAACAATTGAAAGCGATTTTTAACCCATGGGTTTTTAAAGAGTTTTTTAAGCAGGTTGGCTTGATTGGAGGAAAACTCTTTTTCCGAAAAAACCCGATTTGTCACATTCATTCGCCCACCGCCTGTTCGTTCTAACTTGACCCCCACTTGTTTATTTTGCTCGAATAGATGAACCTCACCTTTAAAATCAGCCAACTGAAGGCAGGTGAATATTCCCGCTGGTCCGGAGCCTACCACTGCTATTTTCATAAAGGTTAAAGGTGGGTTGAATTATTTTTTAAATCACGTGGTGTGAAATGAATGAATCCTGATGCACTTAGGTATCATACACTTTTTATGATTATAGTCTGTTAAGATCGGATTCTTTTAATTTCTGAAAGAAATTGCTCTTACAAAAGAAAGATCCGATTTTGTTTTTCCGTTTTGGGCGAAGGGCAGAGGGGATTAAGGGGTGAATGCCCGAGCCCAAAACACCTTACTATCTTTTGAACTTCCTTCTAATAGAGATTAATAATAGAAACCATATAATAGAGCTAATTATTGTTTCAAAATAAAAGATTGCTCTTGAAACCCATGTTAGGGTATTAAGTTCAATATTTTTTGGTAAAAGGGGGATAAATGAAGTGAAGGCGAATTCAGTTGCTACTCTTAAATTTTCAAATTCAAAACTCCAGAAATATAGAACTGCGAAAATAGGTATTAGCAAGAACCAAGTAAAAACTCTTCCTGGTTTTTCTCCGTATTCAGAGAACATAAAATACCAGTAAAGTAGAAATCTTCTTGCTGTGTTGAATGTTGTCCAATTCCAAATACTGAATAAGAACTTAGTGAGAAAGTTACCCCCTTTATTTCTATCTCGAACTTCTGCTTTGAATTTGTACCTTCTCATTTCCATTTCCCCAATGTGAAAATCTCCTGCAGTTTCATAATCTCTTCTTTCCTCAAAATTCTTCTTTAGTTGTTGGTAAAGATTTTCAACTGATTCATAATCACCAGTGTTTGGTAGGTTTTCCCAAGAATTAAGCTCTTTTTTAAGTTTTTGTTTAAAGATTACATCTTTTTCTTTGTATTGGAGCATTTTTTCATCGTGTAAACCCTTCCTTCCTTTGATTGTAGGGAACTTACATTCCCAGAAAGAAACATTGTCTAAAGGAATATCTTTAAAAAATGCATTAACCAGATTGGTTCTTCTGAAATATGAGCCATCGGGCAAGTTACTGTCATAGAAAAATATTGAGCCCTTAAACTTGCAATCATGAAAACTTACGATATTTCCAAACTGAGTTCCTGGAAAAAAAACATCTTTATCAAAAGTTGCTTTGAAGCTAGCGCCATTGGCGAATTTAGTTACTGTAAAACATACAATGCTTTCTTTGAAATGTCCTCCAAATGAGACCTTTTTATGAAATTGTGTTTCATGAAAATCTGCAGATTTTTCAAATGTTCCTTCAATGCTAGTTTCTTCCAGGAAATTTGCATAGTTAAAATCTACTTTTTCTAAGAAAGCAACTCCACCAAATTTAACATGTTCAAGGAATGTAGCTTTTTGAAATCCTACTTCTTTTTCGAAAATTTTTTTTTCTTCATTGCCATTCCAGAAGTTTCCATGTGTTTCAGAAACAATTAAATTGCCTATTTTTTTGAACTCTTCTATTTCGAATGCTGGAAATATAAAATAGTGAAACGTATAGTCTTTTTTCTCCATCTTTTCCGTTCTTACCTCCTTCCAGAATCTTTTAACTAGATTTTTATCCCACTCTTTTTCAGAATTTTTTGCTATGAACCACTCATCTTTTTCACAGTGAAAAATACATTTTGTTGTTTTTTGTGAAAACTCGTCTTCTTTGTTACAAATTATGCATGTTTGGTTCATAGTGTTGTTTCAAATTCAATAAAGCGTTTCCGTAGCGTAGTGGAGAAAACACCTTATGCACCTTTCTAATAAATAAAAAAACAAATTTATTCCCCTTTTTAAAAAGCCTGTCAAAATTCCTTATTAAAAGAAAAATATTTTTTGAATTGCGTATAACGTTTCTGCGTATGCGATGTTTGCCAGTGGTATAATTGCACGAAGTGCTTACCGCTGGCAAATATGGGTGGAGGCTTGCGGAGGTACGGAGCAAGCCGTAGCCGCATACGCAGTGTTATGTGCTGTAGTAAAAAGAAAGCCCCCGATTAGGTGGCTTAAATTTTCGGGCTTTTATTGACTCAAAGTATCATCAACTTTTCGTCGTTGCTCATCGGTGTGCGCATTGATGTCTTCCCATGAAGCATTTGCATCAAGACCGAGTTCTTGAGCACGTGCAGAGCGTGGTTGCTCATCGGTGTGCGGACCAGATTCTGGTGTTAGTGAGTTTAAACCCATAATTTTGAAAGTTAATGTAAAGTATTTCTATTATAGCAATAGATCGACACTTTGTCAAATTCAAGAAGCCCGAAAATTTCAAAATGTGACAACATTTTGTCTTTTTACTATGGCATTTAACGTCCGTGTTTGGGCGAAGTGCGAGGTGGTATCATTCCCATCACCGCCGAAGCATTTGGGTCGAGCGTTTGTGCTACAATTTTACGTCAGTACAGCACAAAAAGCGAGCCGTGCAAACTTTGTTAAGTGATGTATTTTCAAAATCATTCAACCTTTTTACGAGCGGGCTTCACGAGCTTCGTTATTAAGGTAATAATTCCATAAAAAATTGCAGCCCAAAATAGAGTGTTCAGGATTATGGAAAATTCCCAAACCCATGAAGCACTATCGCAAGCGGGACTTGATGTAGTCCCATGAAAACCCATAACACAATTTGAGTAGGTTCTAAATGGAAATCCAGAAAGCCCAACGACCTGCTTGCCGTTGTTTGTAGCATCAAACTCTAATTGCTCAGGGTAGGCTATGTGATTAATTTTGAAGTAACTGAAATCTGTTGTGAATACAAACAGTGAAGCCCGCGTTAATAACGCTATAAATATTCCTATTATTAGACTGATGATTAATAGTTTTTTATTCATATGATTTTGTAAATATTTCACTTAACTCGTTTTATACGAAGTGTTTTCATATAATATACCTATTTTACGTATTATATGCGAAATTTCCACCCCCAAACCACCCCCATTCTACCAAAAATCATCTCCCACCCCCAACAACATATCCAACACATCCTGCATTAAACCCGCCTGAGTGACTCCACCCCCTGGGCTATCTTCATTATTTATGAGTATGATTCTGCACTCTCACCGTTTTTTGCTACAATACCCACATCAAAGGCAATCATAAATAACCCATGAAAAAACAGAACATAAAACAAATCCTTCGAGTTATATTCATCGCCGCCAGCATAAGCTCCTTGTATTTTGTGCCCTGGGTTTTGGTGAAGGCGTGGATTTTGCCCTTGCCAGAAACCGTTCAAGAGCAAGTGGATGAAGCCATTGGGCACGGGCTTGATGGCATGATTGTTTATGTGGATGAGGCGGGCAAGCCACCGGTATTTTATGCGGCGGGTTGGCATGATCGAGAAAACAAAATACCGGCCGACCCGCAGGCATTGTTTAAGATTGCCAGTATCAGCAAGTTGTATGATGCCGTGGCGGTCACTAAATTAGTGAGTGACAATCGTTTGTCCTTAGATGAAACCTTGGCTAACTATTTTCCCGAACTTGTGGGACGGATTGAAAATGCAGAGGAGATCACGTTAAGAATGATGGTGCAGCACCGGAGTGGGATTCCTAATTTTGTTGACACGCCTCATTTTTGGGAAAATCCACCAGAAAGCAACGAAGAAACCCTTGCCTTAGTGCTTGATTCACCGGCTGACTTTGAACCTGGTGAGGATTATGAATATTCCAACACGAATTATTTGTTGATTTCTGAGCTCATAGAAAAAGTGGTGGGTTATGATAAATTCCAATACATCAACGAAGAAATCTTGACCCCGCTTGAGCTTAAAAACACTTTCGCTTCGATTGATGAGGTGGACATAGACGAGGTGATGAGTGGTTACTACGTGGGCATAGAGGAGGATTTAAAGGCGGATGAGTATGGCTCAAAGATCACTTCGATGATCGCTACGGCGGAAGATGTGGGGATATTTTTGAGGGCCTTAAACGATGGCTCGCTTCTTGATGACGAGGAGCAGGAAATCTATTCCTCCATTTACGAGTATGAGCATACGGGTTGGGTGCCTGGCTATCAGAGTATCGCCAGATATCACAAAGACATCGATACGGTTGTGATTCAGTTCAACAATACAACGGGTGGGTATCATTGGAACACGGCGGGGATTGTGTACAATCGGATTGTGGAAATAGTGAGGCGTGAAAGAGGCTCATATTAATTGCTATGTGGAGGGAAAGAGTAAGTTGAATAATCTGTTATATTTTAGATCTCAGACAAGGTCATTTTTCGATGTTTTTCCATCACCTGATTCATGACCGTTTCAAGGTCGTTGGGGTGGATGATGAGTAAATCTCCTGTCTTTGCTTTTGAAAAAAGGTGGTCCACTGCGCGGGTTGAATCTGGAGCAATTTCGATGTTTGCTTCTTGGAATCCACCTGCTATCAATCCTTGTTTAATCAGCTTTATGGTTTCGCCGAGGGGTCTGTGGCGCGGGTCAAAATCAGTTAAAATAATTTGATCATATAAAGGGCTCAAGGCCTCTCCAAATTCAACAATCTGCTTATCGGTTCGACTTCCCGTTCCATGGCAGAGGGCAATTTTTCGTCCAGTTGAAAGGTGGGGTAAAAATTTGGCCAAAGCATGGGCTGATTCGGGGTTGTGGGCGTAATCTACCAACACTTTGTAACCTTGAAAATCAAACAGATTCATGCGACCTGGGTTTTGACTGGGGGAGGGGTAAAAAGTCATCATCCCATTGCGAATCTGGGCGGTGGGAACATGCAGGGCGTGCAGGGCTGCAATGGCGGCTAGGGCATTGGATATGTTGAAGCCTACGATGCCGCCAAAGGTGATGGGGATTTCCTCGAGGGTGCAAACATCCGTGCTCAAGCCCTTTTTTGCAATGATGACACTTCGCTTGTTTAGGGTGACAATTTCACCGCCTTCGTCGACATGTTGTTTGAGTTTTTGATGCTGTGGGTCCAGCGAGAATAAAATAACCTTCCCTTTTGCCCGCTCTATCACACTCATGGCCATGGGGTCATCGGCATTCAGCACCGAGCTTCCGGTTGTTTTGACGGCTTCGATCACGGTTGATTTTACTAAATTTAGATCTTCTTGAGATTCAATCCAATCGGTCCCCATGTGGTCATTCCCAATATTGAGGAGCACTCCCACATCCACTTTATCCACCCCCATGCCTCGCCTGACAATCCCGCCGCGGGCGGCTTCGAGCACAATGTGATCGACAGTGGTTTCTCTCAGGACGATTTCGGCTCCCTCTGGCCCACTGTAATCGCCGCTTACAATAGAATTTCCATCAATTTCAATGCCAGTGGTGCAGGCCAAGCCCACACATTTTCCAAAATATTTCAGGGTGTGGGCAATCAGCTTGCAGGTGGTGGTTTTGCCGTTGGTCCCGGTCACCGCTATGATGGGGGCTTGGGTGTAGCCCTTGGGAAAAAGCATGTTTACGAAGGGAATGGCGACATTGCGCGCCTGACCCTTACTTGGTTTCAAGTGCATCCGGAACCCAGGGGCAGCATTCACTTCGACCACGTTTAGGCCAGATGATTTTAGGGGAAGCGAGAGATTTTTTGCCAGGACATCTATGCCCATGCAGTCCAACCCAATGATCCTAGCGGCCCGCTCTGCCATGCTTTGGATTTGAGGATGCACTTCATCGGTCACATCGGTCGCGGTTCCCCCTTGGCTCAGGTTGGCGGTTGCTTTTAGGTAAACCCTGCCTCCTTTTTTGGGGATGCTGCTGAGTTTCAATCCCACCAGACTTAAAAAATGTTCAACCGATGCGTCGGTGTCGATTTTGGTCAGTGTGTTTTCGTGCCCCATGCCTCTGTTAGGATTTTCATTTTCTTTTTCAATCAGTTTTTGAAGGGAATATTTTCCATCGCCAATGACATGGGCCGGCTCTCGCTTGGCTGCGGCGACTAGTTTTCCGTTGATGACCAGGAGGCGAAAATCAGAGCCTTGAACGTATTCTTCAATCACCACTTCATCGTGTATTTTTTGGGCCACTAAAAAGGCCTCCTTCAACTGTTTCATGCCCGTTACATTGATGGTGATGCCACGGCCATGATTTCCCACATTTGGCTTGACCACCACTGCTCCGCCTATGCTGGTGAAGGCTGCCATGGCGTCTTGCTGGTTTGAAACGATGTGCACCTGAGGCACCGGAATTCCTGATTTTTTTAAATAGGCTTTGGTCCGCATTTTTTCATCGGCTACTTCAACGGCAATGGCAGAGGTTTGATGGCTCATGGAGGCTTGAATGCGTTTTTGATGAACGCCATGTCCCAACTGGATGTAGCTGTTTTTGTTCAGTCGAATGAAGGGGATGTCTCTGGATTTGGCTTCTTCAACAATGCTGTGGGTGGTGGGGCCTAAGCGGTCTTTTTCGCCTAAAATCTTGAGTTCTAAAATGATTTGATGGATGTCGACATCCTTACCCTCTGCAAGTGCTTCGTAGATGGCTGTGGCTTTGGTGGCCGCTTTTAGCCCAGCAGACTCGACCAGGTAGCGAAACACCACGACGTACACGCCTTCTTGCAGGGTGCAAAAGGTTTTTCCGTAGCGAACGTCCATTCCGGCTAGGCATTGGAGTTCGATGGCGATGTGTTCGATGATGTGGCCGGCCCAGGTGCCTTGTTTGAGCCGCTGCACAAATCCGCCTGCTGTGCCGATGGAGCATTTATGGGCTTTGAGCGTGGGGATGTGTTTGAGGAGGCGCTCGCAAAAGTTTTTGATGGTGTTGGAGGGGCGGCTTTCGTAGGTTTTTATGTCCAAGGCCATTAAGATGGCGCTGTGCTTTGTGTAGCGATTGGGGCCACGCAATGCGCGTAGTTCTTTTATTTCTATGGTGGACATTTTTCGGTGGGCTAAGAAGTAGGGGCTGGCTTGATTGATTTAGGTTTAGGGTTTTGGTGGTTAGGAAAAAAAGACCGATGTCTCGGAATTAAAAATGATGCGTGCTTAATAAAGCTTTTTTAAGGCTTTTGATGGTTTTTTTGCGCGTCAAGGTTATTTAAGCTTCGGCGTCTTTTTCCATGATTGCCAAACGATCGTAGTAGTCGGCGATTTCTTTTAAGTGGGCCCAGGCTATTTTGCCGGTGATGAGGGGGTCGTCGTTGGTGACGTTGGTTTCGGGGTCGTGTGCCCCATGTTCGGCTTCTACATTCATGCCGCTTAAAAATTGTTGAAGGTCAAAGTCTACATTTTCCCAATTGATTCCAATTTTTGAGGCGACCTCGAGGGCTTCTTGCTGGGTGTATTGTCTTTTTGGCATCAAATTCTTGTTTAAGTCTTGTTGTAGTATAGGCTTCTTTTGAGGGGATGGGAATGGGGTTTTTGTATATTGGATATAGTTAGTTATGGGTTGTTGCACCGTACTAAAGATCAAATCTGTATAAACACTTTTTTCTTTCACCGCGTTTGTATTGATCATTGTCTTTAGGTAGATCGACGATTTCTACCAATTTACCACCTGCATTCTCGCAAGTTCGGCGTGAGGCAGTATTTTCTGGGTTACAGGTGATCCATAATGGATTAATCCCATGTCGCTTGGCTAGTGGAAAAAGTAGTGTAGAGCTTCTTGATGCCAACCTTTTACCTCGGAATTTTTCATCAACACCGTAGCCAATGTGACCACCATACTTAATGCCTTCGTTGTATCCAATGCGAAGGTTGATATAACCCATTTTTTCTCTGGTTTCTATATTTTGCATTTCAAAATCATACATTGGGAAATATTTCTTTTGAGGTTGTGCAGCTATTTTTTTTACTAGAATTAATTCAAGCTCATCATCAATGAGTTCGCCTGGCTCCAGAAAGGTAAATTTAGAATCGGTCATATATCTACTCTATCACTTAAGGTGCAATTAACTATAACGTTCCGGTTTGTGCGAAGTTTCGTCCTGGTAAAATGATATCATGCCAGGACGAAATTTGGGTGAAGTTTTGTGCAACCATTAATTGTCAAAAAAAGGCACAAAAACGGAACCGTGCAAACCGTGTTAGCAGATGTAAAAAAGATCACTCCTCATTCACTTAAAGACTTCCACTCTTCCCAATTAATTTCTCTGCCAGGATAACCGGGGTTCTTAAATGGCCACTCATCGCTTACCCACTGTTTTACAGCATTGAAAAGTTTTTCATCTAAACTTTTATCACTTTCCCTAACCCACATCATTATCATTGCGTCGTACTCGGAATTAGGTGGGGGATAAATATATAAACATCCAAGACATATACTTTCATCGAGACTCATAACCGTATAAGCAAAGGATGTTTTATTTTGAAATTCTTTTTGATGCCATCCAAGATCAATTAAATCTTGCTCATGTGTTAGCTTTTTCGTTGGCCATTTATGATCTGGTCCGAAGGGTTGTGTTTCTTGAAGATGTATAATGCTGCTCATTACAGCTTCGTAATCCAAATCAATATCTCTTATTGTTAACATTCGCAGACGAAATTTATCTGCCTCTAGTGTTTCCGGAATTTGGAAGTCTTTGGGTACTAATTCACTCATATTTTTAATTAGGATCTTTTTATTTCTGCTAACGTTCGCGTGTATGCGACGTTTCGCACCGGTTTTATTGGTAACTGCTTTGAGTTTAGCAGTTTCGTCCAATTATTTGAAGACGTTCATTTGAGTACATTCGGAGATGTAAAATGTGGGTGGAGTAAAAATGACATTCCATTAAAATTTAAAAGAGTCATTTTTACGAAACCGCATACAAGCTGTTATATGACGTTCATGGTTTTTCGTGGATTCACGAAAGTGAAACGCTCTTACAAGAAAAGAATCCGATTTTACCGTTTGGGCGAAGGGCAGAGGGGATTAAGGGGTGAATGCCCGTAGCCCAAAACACCATACGATTAGATATTTAGTTTTTTTCTTATATCTTTCCATTCTTTGTCTAAATCTTGGCTTGTTTTGTTAAATATTTTTTCTGAAAGTGTAATACAGCTATTTGCTTTAGCCATTTCATAAATTCCCGTTAGAGTGAAAATAATTATATTTCAATTTTATCGTATGAATCAATCTTGTCAGCTAATTCAATGAGTTTTTTACCAATCGCTCTGGCTTCATTTGTTGTTAGCTCAACAGGATCATTTGAAGCGGTTATGCTTTTTAAGCAAATGGGTTCGTTATCTTGCTCATCCCATAGAATCACATCTCCATCGGAAAACTTAAATATGTTAGTTGGTTTATTTTTTTTATTCTTAGTCATACGAAGAAGGATAATCATTTTATTCTTTGTCTCTAGAGAGCAGTGTGCAACTATTAATAAGGCAAAAATTCCTGTCCTAAGTACATATGAGTAAGTATTCGCTCTCAAAGTTTATCAACCTTCCAATACGTCTTTTATTTTTATTGTATTTAAATGCATTTTTCTTAAACAGTCTGGTTTTAATGCTCCTTTTTCAAAAAGAATTTCTAGTTGCCGTATAATATGCTCCTTGGTTTTCTCGGATGAAAAAGTTAAAGAGTGAACTATTGATAAGATAGTTTGAAAATCAGTTATTTCTTGACTTATGATTTCATCAAAGATTTTTTTTTGATTATCTTGGTCTGCTGGAAGTATATTAGGCAACGCTGGTTTAGCATCTGGATTTTCTGTCATAATTTAAAAATTTAGTTATTTATATAATAGTTAAAAATATTTATTTTGTCAATAGAAAGCTCGTTTCCACCCAAACCACTTCTACCAAAAACCCTACCCCCCCCCTCA
>JAUHXI010000122.1 GCA_030426875.1 bacterium | reverse complement strand
AGTCACCCCAATCGCTTTGACTTCTCCATCTTCTTTATGAATGGTGATTTTACCCTGCTCCGAAACCGGCAAATCAAACTGAGAAATCTGGTAACCCATGGGTAAATCCGGATAAAAATAACTCTTCCGGTCCATTTTTGAGAATTCTGGAATCTCACAACCCAAAGCCAAGGCCCCCTTCACCCCTTTAAAAATCGCCTCCTCATTCATCAGCGGCAACATCCCCGGAAACCCCATGCAAATGGGACATACGGAAGTGTTGGGCTCCATGTCAAAAATATCGTTCGAACAACGGCAAAACAACTTGGTTTTGGTTTTGATCCGACAGTGAATTTCTAATCCCACAACAGCTTCGTAGTCCATAATTTATTCTTTTTACTTTTCTTTCTCAATTTTAGCATAACCCTGGTTGTAATTTCCAATGATCACTTTAAAAATTCCAAACGAATGCTGAAGGATCACCCCTTTTTTAGTTTGAAACTTTCTTCACTTCAACCTCACACCCCTACATAAAACCTTACTCCTTCTCCTCACTTCTTTTTTTGTTTGTTTTTTCTTCATTTTTGACCGCAAAAACGAAGCAAAAACGGCTGGGGAGAACACGAGGTGGAATCATCTTTATTTCCTTTATTCATTGTTTTACCCGATCGTTTCTCCCCAGGCCCCTAGCTTTACCGGGAAATCAACACTTATTTATAGGGTTTGGAATGATTTTAGATTTTTTTATGGAATTTGTTCAAACTAGAAATCTACTGATCCATGTTGAATTTAAAAAATAGATTAAAAAAAGCAGGAGATTTAAAATATTTATAAAATTTTGAGCCAAACAGTTGAAAAATATCATTTTTTAGCCTAGTATAAGCTCCTACAAATAATAATTCTAATCCCTATGCACAGCCCTGATGGAGCACCAAAAACACCGAAAACTCCCACCTCACTCAGCAGAAGAGCCTTTAAGAGGTTGCTAGTCTTAACACTTGGAACTGCTACAATTGGAGGGTGTGCAGGAGATGACGGAGTAATAGATACGGAGACAGGAATAGGAATAGGAATGGATACAGTGGATTCAACCTCAGGAGGGACTGATACTGATGCAGAAGAATGCCCCCCACAACAAGTAGGAGGCTCAGGAGAAAATTGCGGGAACGGAGTAGTGGATGCAGGAGAAAACTGTGATGATGGCAATTTAATCAACGGTGACGGGTGTGAAGTGGACTGCACCTTCAGCTTGCCAGGAAAATGTGGTGATGGAATAGTCAATTTTGGAGAAGAGTGTGATGACTGTGGTGATTCTGCAAAATGCAACTCTAAATGTGAGAAGAAACCAGGGCCTGAAAAAGGCTAATAATTGAGCATTAAAAATCACGCATCCAAATCCAATGCCTGCTTAAGCTCCCCATAAAAATCCCTCACATTCCCCTCATTCACCACTTCAAAATCAGCATGTGGTGGATCAGAGTGTGTTCCAGAAACACGTTCAAACATGTCAAAATCAATGCCATCTCGTTTTTTGAGACGATCAAACGACAGCGCCTCCCCCGCCCTGATCAACAACACCTTGTCACAGAGCTCAAACAGGCCAATCTGCTCCCACAATGCTGCCACGATAACGGTGTTTTTCTTTTTTTTACTCAGATAATAAGACTCATCCTTTAAAACCCGCTTCAATTCTGGATGAACAATGGAATTAAGAGTTTCCAATGCTTTTTTGGAAGCCTCAGTGCCCGCAAAAACCAAAGCCCGCAACTTTTGACGGTCAATGATATCCTTCTTATTTAAAATAACCTCCCCAAAAGCCTCCACCACCTCGCGCCACACCCGCTTATAAGGCCTGTAAAGCCCATGCGAAATCCGATCTGCATTGAGCACCTTCCACCCACGCTGTTC
The DNA here is from genome assembly GCA_030426875.1 of bacterium. Lineage (GTDB taxonomy): Bacteria > Patescibacteriota > Gracilibacteria > UM-FILTER-43-11 > UM-FILTER-43-11 > JAUHWS01. Next base: position 2,788 of record JAUHXI010000122.1, on the reverse strand, counting down.
AAAGAATTCTGCAGCGGTGTGCTTACCCACACCTGTTTTTCCTGTAATGCCTAAAATCATAATGGCTAAAATTAGTGAATCAATCAAATATGTCTAAATCTCTAAATGCCTGTTCAAACTGCTTCATCGCCTTCCTATACGCCTTTGCATCGACTTTGTAATTGATTTTATGGGCAATGTTATTCCGAATTTTATGGGCTGACCACACCCCATTGATGTCCGAAAAAAGCGTCGGAGCCTTCTTCAATTTGGCCCCCAAGCTGCCTTTATAGCCCAATTGCTTGAGAGCATAATCAAGCAATTTATCGGCTTCTAAAATCGTGTGACGATGGTCACCCTCCTGATTCACCACCTTCCATTCTTTTTTGATTTTTTCAATGGCCTCAAGAGTCAACCCTTTGCGAACGCGCTTAAAAACCAGATAAGCCACCAAGAGCACATCTGCAACCACAAGCACCAAAATTATAGTGAGTAACTCTCTCATAATCACGTCGATCCAGCTTGAAACTAGATCTTTTTTATTTTTATTTTTTATTTTTTAACCTCTAGACCTTCACCAACGCTCTTTTTTTGTGATGATAAAACTAAAGGTTTCGCTCTTTGAACCCATTGTAATGAACTGAGAAAATAAATCAATCGTAAAATCAACCCCACCCACCCCACCCCACATAATCAGCCATCAATGAAGCCATTTTTTTACATTATAAAAAATAGGGTGGAGATGACATGAGGCACTACAAGCACGACCACCCCCCTTAGCCCCCCTCCTCAATTGAGGAGGGGGGAATATAAATAGATCAAAGCCCCTGCTTAGCCAAGGAGTGGCTGGGGTGGTTATAATTAAAGCCATTCCATTTATCTAAATCACCACATCACCAAAAAACCCCTAAACCATTCAAATAAGGGCTTTATAATATGGGATTTTGGAGTTTCACACCCATTATCGCTTCCTCAAATGCTGTGCCACCATCTCTGATAACATATTTTTAAGGCCTCCACTATGAGACGTGTTTTTTAAATGCAAAAACCTGAATGGTTACATCGCCAAAGCGCATGACCGTCCCCCAAAACCCCTTGATCGTGAAAGCCAAACCTTCTGCATCCTCATACCCCACCCGCTGAGAGGTGTTCGAAAAAAGCCCATGCCACTCCACCACAATGATGCTCATATCAGTAAAAAGCCAAACATCCGAATACCAATCCACCCAATCATAAAGGAGTTTTAAAAGGGCCACACCGTTCCATATAAAAATGAGCTTAAAAAAAAGATCCGAACGAAAGCCAGCTGAGTAAATGACCCAAGGCAACATCAAACCAAAAAAAATCACATTCAAGACATACGGAAAGAGTTGAGTCCAGTGCTTATGAGCGGCAAAGAGAACCGACTCCCCTTCTTCAAGGTGCTTTTTGAAGATGAATTTGTCAACAAACATGAGGCGATTAGCGATTAGCGATTAGCGATTAGCGATTAGCGATTAGCGATTAATAATAGCACTTATTTGTTATTCGCTAATCATTACTCGTTATTCGTTACTACTTAGTCCTTACCACAGAGTATCCCAAAAAAATAAACCCTTGTAAATGGGCGCAAATCTCTATACTCTGAGCCTAGGCCTCAAGCATCTCAATGAGGAGGGGGAGAAGTGACTTAAAACGAGAACTCATCCACATGCAATTAAAGATTAAAAAACAATTAAAAGAAACAGGCCTTTTCCTTCTCGACATTCTATACAACGCCATCATCATCGTGATCTTAGTGGTAGTGATCAAGAGTTTTTTGATTTCTCCTTTTAGAGTAGTTGGAAGCTCCATGGTCGACACCTTACACAATAAAGATTACCTACTCATCAATAAACTTGGCTACATCATTGGTGATGTGGAGCAAGGTGATGTCATCGTCTTTAAGCCACCAGCAACCAATAGCGACAGTCCCAAATTTGAGGAAGTCATCAAAACCGACAATGGTGGGATGGGGCGCTTAGAACTGGATGAACTACGTGTGGGAAGTGATAGTGCCTACTGCCAAAATGGCTTCACAGGAATGTTTTGGTTCTGCAAAGAAAAACCTGAAGAGAATGATTTAGTATACTATGCTCCCCAAGCGGTTCAACCTGGCAGCGACACCTTTGAAACAGACTGGGAAGCAGTAGACCGAGTGGATCTGAGCAAAGAAGCCTTGAAACAAGGCTATTTAGAAATTGAGGGAGCTGCGAACACCAACTACACCCTGCGCATTTATAACTCAATGGGGCCAGAGTATTTTGTAAAACGGGTGATCGGAACGCCAGGTGATACCGTCAAAATTGAAGAAGGAATGGTCTATGTCAAAAATGCTAATGAGGTTGCCTTCAAGCAAATTGATGAAAGTTTTTTGAATGAAGATAACTTCGGAAAAACCGTCATCACTGAGATCGGACGAGAGAATGTCTATGAAGTTCCCGAAGGACATTATTTTGTAATGGGTGATAATCGAACCCACAGTAACGACTCACGGAGCTGGAACGAACCCATTACCGGAGACAGCTTTGCGTTTGTACCCGAAGAAAACATAGATGGAAAGGTGATGATTGCCTTATGGCCATTCAGTGACATCCGATTCATTAAGTCTGCTGATTTCTAAAAGCACCTCAAAAGGGATCAGGAAATTCCTTCCTTGAATACATTCTGAATGAAAATTTTAATACCATTCCAAATTCCATAAAATAATCATTGGTTTCCCCTTAATTCAGAGGTTTGGAGAGAAGCGAGCGGGTAAAATGATGAATAAAGAAAGTAAAGATGAGTCCGC
>JAUHXI010000121.1 GCA_030426875.1 bacterium | reverse complement strand
AATAAATCATTAGGGTTATGATAGATGGCCTAACTTATTCAAAGGATGGCAATTGGAAAGACATTAAAGCACGTTGGTTGGCAAGTGAGGAGTCTGTGTATAGTAAAGAGAATGGTGGTTTAGAAGAGCATGTTAGAAGGCGAAATGAATTATTTCAAAGGCTTGGTGTCGAAGAAAGGGAATGGAAAATTTATGAAGTCAAAGACCCATCCTCGTTTCTGATCGGTCCTTATGCTGGTTGGCATGCGTTTTTTGATAATCCCCAGACCGAAGCAGGTCTAGTAGCACCTCGAGTTCCATTGATCCAAAGAACTTTTGCGGAAGTTGTTAAAGTGCGACGATTGATCACCCGAGTTGGTGAAATCATGGAGAATTATGATTCCGACATTCAGTTTGTGGGAGGTTATGTTCCTAATTCAACTGATGGGTGGAACCTCCCATTCCTTTTTGATGGCCATCATAGCGATGAGGCTTGGTCCAGGATGAGTCATGAAAAAAGAAGCAGTTTAATTGAATCAGGTCAACGTTTTACAATTGCGTTAGCTGTGTACACCGAGGCTGAGCGCCAAAAAATCTATGAAAAAATCGAGGGGCTACACTAAAAATCATAACTCAATTGATCGTAACTTTTGATTCGAACTTGCAAATTGCTCCTTGTTCTTTAGAACGAATACTCCCCTAAAATATCCCTCACATCAATCGCATCCAAATCTTTCGCCGTCAGTGGCCCGTTGGCAAACTGTGGTTGAACATCCTCATAAACCTCTCGCTCTTCTTGAAAGAAAATCCCAATCGGAGACCGTTCGTCTTCAAATGCTTTTTCAAACGCCGCCGGTTTATTTGATTTATCATGCCCCTCTTTTTCTAAATCATAGGTTCGGTCCTGATAATATTTGTAACCATGAACCTTGTCGTAGGTCACGCACGGTTGGAGTACATCAATGTAAGAAAAACCCTTGTGATTGAAGGCTTTGACCATCAAATCAACCAAGTGAGGCAGATTTCCTGCATATCCACGAGCCACAAATGAGCAACCAGCACTCAACGCAATGGCAATCGGATTCACCGCTGGATCAGGATTTCCAAAAGGAGTGGAAGGTGCTTTACATCCTTTGTCTGAGGTCGGCGAAACCTGACCTTTAGTCAGCCCATAAACCGTGTTGTTCCCCACCACATACGTCATGTTGATGTTGCGACGCATGGTGTGAATAAAATGCCCCATTCCAATTCCATAACCATCCCCATCCCCTCCCTCGACCACCACATGCTGAGAATGATTGGCCAACTTAGCCCCCGTGGCAAACGGCAAGGCCCGACCATGAAGGGTGATCGCTCCATAAGTACTGAACCAGTACGGCATATTAGCCCCACAGCCAATCCCCGAAACAAAAGTGATTTTATCTGGATCCAAATCCATTTTCGCCATGGCCTGCTTCAGGGCCATCTCAATCCCAAAATCGCCACAACCCGGGCACCAGTTGGGTTTTCCATAAGTATCGGTGTAGTCACTTGCTTTTCTGGGCATTGGATAAAAATTATTTCATTTATACTGGCCTCCCCTAGCCCCGCCTAAGCAGGGGAATCTATCGGACATTCATTCCTACCCCTTTGGATGCCCGAGGTAGGCTAAAGGGGGCTTTTTACAAATTAGGTTGTCAACTTCATCACCTCTTCCACAATCAATTTTGAGGTAAACGGTCTCCCCGACCAGTCCAAAATCTTATCCTCAATCACAAAGCTAGTTTTTTCAGTGATCAATCCTCCCATTTGAGCTGAATAATTTCCTTCAATCAAAATCGGGTGTTTGGCAGCCTCCAAAATTTCTTTCACACCCGGTTGAAAGGGGATCATGTATTTGACGTGGAGTAAATTGACGGATTTTCCCTCAGCATTCATCGTATTCATCGCCTCCATCGCACTGCCATACGTGGCTCCCCAACAAACGAGGGTGATGTCCGCATTTTCATCTCCAATCAATTTCGCTTTCGGCAAGTTTGCTTCGATCGTCTCCATTTTTTTCATCCGGCGCGCTTTCATGTCAACACAAACATCCACTTCTTCATTAAAATAACCCACTTCGTCATGCTCGTAAGACGTTGCGGTGTGTGCTCCTCCTGGTTGACCGGGAATGGTGCGGTTGGTCACGCCATCTTCAGTGGAACGGTAGCGTTTAAAATCCTCTTTAATTTCAGAATCTTTAAGGAGTTTACCCCGATCGACTTTCAAATGCTCGGTCTTTAAATACGGAAGATTGGCAAATCCTTCAGACAAATACTTTTCGCTGAGCATGAGGACGGGGCACTGATATTTTTCAGCCAAATTGAACGCTTCAAAACTCATATAAAATGCCTCTTCATGACTTCCAGGAGAAAGCACAATGCGAGGGAAATCATCCTGTGAGGCATGCATGACTTGGCGCAAATCTCCCTGACCACTCCGCGTCGGCAAACCGGTCGAAGGCCCAGGCCGTTGGCAATCAATCACCACAACGGGTGATTCGAGCATCCCTGCCAAGCCAATCGCTTCGGTCATCAAGGCAAAGCCTCCTCCCGACGTGGCAACCAGACTCCGTGTGCCGGCATAACCGGCTCCAATGGCCATATTGATGGCAGATATTTCATCCTCCACATGATTCACCGAAATGTCATATTCCCGCGCATGTTTGGCCATGCAATGCAAAACCGAAGTGCTGGGCGTCATCGGATATTCAGACACAAATTTGCACCCGGCTTGAATGGCACCGAGCGAAATCGCCTGATTCCCATTCACCATAAAGGTCTTTTCTGCATTCTCAACTGGCTCAATTTTATAGTCGAAATTCAGGTCAAAATTCTCTTTCACATAATCATAACCCGCTTGAGCCGCATTGATATTTTTTGTGACAATGTCCTCTCCTTTTCGTTCAAACGTCTGCTTGATCAGCTCCATCAAAGGCTCCATCGGAAAGTCCAAGAGCCCCATCACCGCGCCAATTCCCACAATATTTTTGGCCAACTCCATCCCCACCTTGTCTCGAGCAATTTGGCGAAGCGGCACCGGAAAAAGGTTGATGCCTTCGTGCTCAACGTCAGTGAGTTTGGGGTCATAAATCACCCCACCCCCAGGAACCACCTGGTCCACATAGCGGTCTGTGGTGTCTTTGTCCAAAGCTAAAATCAAATCATAGTCATTGGTATGCGTGGGCACGTGCTGCTCGCCCACCCGAATCTGGTTGATATTGTTGTAGCCTTTGATCACACTATAAAACTCCGCCGTGGTGTGAAAACGCAGTCCTACATGCATGCAAAGTTTGGCAAACATGGTTCCAGGCACATCAATGCCTTCCCCTGCCTTGCCGCCGATCATAAAGTTGAGTTCGTTTCGTTTCATGTAGGACTATTTTACACGTTTGCCAGGAATTTTCTAGCGTTATATTCATTGATTTTTTGTTAAATTTCTACTACTATATCATATAGTGACCTCATTGCCTTTTAACTAGGGGGTTTGAGATCAGTTGAATGCAAATTAATCAAATAAAATTGGACTATTATAAGGCACTCGGTGTCGAAAAAAATGCATCGGAAAGCGAAATCAAGAAAGCTTATCGAAAAATGGCTCAAAAACATCATCCTGACACTGGTCAGGGGGATGAAAAAAAGTTTAAAGAGGTGACTGAAGCCTACGAAGTATTGAGTGATAAGCAAAAACGAGCTCAATATGACCAATTTGGCTCTGCAGGAGGGGGTTTTGGAGGTGGTGGTCAGGGATTTGGCGGTTTTGACTTTAGAAATGTGAATGTCAACTTTGGAGGAAGCGGAGGATTTGGAGACATTTTTGACAATTTTTTTGGAGGTGGACAACGGGCTCAAAAAAAAGGCCCTCGAAAAGGCTCTGACATTGAAATGGTCCTTCAGTTGAGTTTTGAAGAGGCTGTTTTTGGGGTCAGTAAGGAGGTTGAAATAGCCGCCTATGATAATTGTGAAACCTGTAAAGGTAACGGAGCTGCCCCAGGAACTGAACTTAAAACCTGCGATGGTTGCTCAGGAACAGGGCAGCAAATTCGCATGCAACGGACACCCTTTGGACAAATTCAAACCTCATCCGTTTGTGCGTCTTGTCAGGGCGCTGGTAAAATCCCAGAAAAAAAATGTGACACCTGTGAGGGGGAAGGCCGAATGATGAAAAATAAGCGTTTGACGGTCAACATCCCCGCGGGCATCCATGATCAGGCCGTGGTTCGCTACTCAGGTAAGGGTGAGGCAGGTCAAATGGCAGGGCCACACGGAGATCTATTTTTACACATCAGCGTGGCCAAAAGTGATGAATTTGAGCGAGTCAATAATGACATTTACACCACGCAGCACATTCACGTGCTCCAAGCCATTATGGGGGATGAAATGAAGGTCAAGACGATCCATGGCGAAGAATTGCTAAAAATACCAGCAGGAACTCAAAGTGGAAGTGTTCTAAAATTAAAAGACTTTGGGATTCAAAAGGTAGGTGGATCGACTAAGGGGGATCATCATGTTAAAATTGTAGTGGATATTCCTAAAAAGATATCTGGAAAAGAAAAAAAACACTATGAAGCCTTGATCGAACTGGCTGACTTGGAAGTGACACCTCAAAAGAGAGGATTGTTCGGATAATGAATAAATAATGAGCAGGAGCTATTCAAAAAAGCTAGTCAATAGCCGCTAACCATTAGCCACTTCAAAAATGAATAAAATTTACGGACAAGATGAGGGATCATCCATTC
>JAUHXI010000120.1 GCA_030426875.1 bacterium | reverse complement strand
AAAAAGTAAAACGTAAAAACTTGCAAATAATTTTAGAATTGATATAATTGCTAGATTTGTTCAGCACGGTTCACACACTCTTGACCGGTCCGCTAACAAATCTCTCAGCTCCTTAAAAACAAAAATCAAAAAGACCTGGAATGACGGCGGCCTCGCATCCCCTGATACATACACCTTGCGTGAATGATCAGCGCGTGGTTCGAAACCCCATTCTGGATCACCTGATTATAAAGCCCTGAGATCAACAAGTGAATTCTAAATTTTTAATTCTAAATTCTAAATGAGTGATTGGTTATGATTCATCATTCCAAAAACCATTTAAAATTTAAAACCTAAAATTAAAAATTTGCTTGTTGATTCCTAGGCTTTATGATGTGGCTCGGCCTAACTAGCATGAGTCCAACACCATTTATTCTGTCATCTATTTTAATACAAAAATTAAAAACAAAAAGAAGGCACCCAAGGATACGTCTTGGAAGGACGCAAACAAAAACCAAAATACAGCTTAGATTTTACTTCTGGCTAGTTACCAGAGAAGGTTTGGCCCTGAGTTTTACCCGACACGCTTTAAAATGTGCTCGACGTTAAACTATTATCGGGGCCGGACAAAAGATTCTCTTCATGCTTCGGCGGGAGGGGGTTTTTTGTTATTTTTGGTGAACCCCTCTAGCTCCCCCGAAGGGGGAGGGCAATTCATCAGCTAAATTTTATCCCTCCCCTTCGGGGAGGTTGGGAGGGGTCTCTAATCAATTTTCAATTTTATATTTCGTATAATTCCAGCAAAAATCTGGTCCGCGTTCCTCAAAATCTCGTTTGGCTTTTTTGATGATCTTCATGGCTTCGCGGCAGTGGTCTGCCAAAAAAATGGGGCGCATGTCGGACTTGCTCATGAGTTTGTTTTTTAGCGGCCAGGCTTCGATCCATTCTATAAAAGGTCTCCACATCTTTCCCAAGAGGATGATGGGGGAGTTGCAGGTGTGCTCGACTTGTTCGAGTTGCCATGTGTACATGAGCTCAAGGATGGTTCCTATTCCACCTGGGGCTACCACCACCACATTTGAAATTTTCATGAAGGTGTCCAGACGACCAGAAAAGCGTTCAAAATCTTTTTCGATGTCTAAATGAGGGTTTGAACCTTGTTCTTCGGGAAGGACAATGTTCAATCCCACTGAGTGCACCTCATCGTTTTTTCGCCCTTCTTTATGCCCTTTGTTGGCGGCTTCCATCAAGCCGGGTCCTCCACCGGTGATCACATCCATGTTGTGGGCTGCGATCATTTTGGCTAGGCTGTGAATCTGGTTGTAACGGGGGTCATTTTGTTTGATGCGAGCGGAGCCAAAAATGGCGACGCGGAAGTGGTCTTCGTCGATGTGGAATTGTTTGTTGTTCATGTTTTGGTTTTTGTGATTCATGTAGTAGGATATCATTTTTTAGAAAAGGCTTCTACTCATTCAAAAATTGATGCTGGATCACCCTCTTTTTAGTTTGATTCAAGCTAAAGTATAAATTGGGATAAATTCCAAATTCCAAGTCACAAATTCCAAACAAATTCTAATTTCAATTTCTAAACGAAATAAATGAAGCAATTCAAGTTTTAGCTTAAATTGTGAGTTATTATTTAGTCATTGGAATTTGGAATTTCATGAATAGGTTTTTTTGTATTTTTCAAACCAAAAATATGGTGATCCTTGATGCCTTGGGTTAGGCTTTTGCATCTCAAGTGTCTTGACTTTTTATATAAAATAATTTATAGTGAAACTCTTTTTAGTCTAGATTGAATTTGCTATGTATAGACCCATACCTCCACCATTATCCTTTGATATTAGTGTTTTAAAACAACGGAGGGTTGGAATAGGTCGTCATCTTAGAGTTATGTGGGCATATTTTAACCTTGAAAAACCTGGCCTTAGCTCTGAATTGGTTCAGGCAATTCAGGATTATCGACAATTTTGCACTTCGATTTCGTCTTTGAATCCACACACTCGTTTCACTGAAAGTTCCATATATAGACGACCAATTAGACCTTATGCTGAACGATCGGGACGACTTCTCGATTACTATAAAGAGAGCATGTTTTCGGCTGATAAGCTTTATATGATGTTGGAAAATCCTGCTTTTGAGAGGCACTTGTCAAACTTTCTTAGGGAAAATGCTGAACGGTTTTGTTTGTCGAGTCGTACTGTTGATGTTGGAGAATGGCCCGTGATTCTTGGTGATTTGGATTTTTTAATCATGGTGGCCAATTTTTGGGAGGCACACTATGGACGCTTGCAACGTGATTTTAGGCAGCAGATTGCTGCGGCTGTTAAGATCTTTGCCAGACGTCAGCAGGTCGATCAGGTGGGTCAGACGAGGGTTGACCGAGCATCTTCGCCTTTGGATAATTCGGAATCGGGTGACTCAGAAGCCTGGATGTTGGGAGCGACTTTGTTGATGCGTCTGCGTGTGGATGATGTTTTAAAGCGGGTTATCGGACCTCAGACTTTGCATGACCCAATTCAGTTAGATATTGATCATGCTCAGGTGAAGGAAAATGTTGAACGGTTTTTTAAGGAAAATCCTGGTGATTTACAGACACTTAATGGTCTTGAATACAATCAGGATTCAAAAGAGAGGATTTGGAAGGCTGTGGCTTTTAGGTTGGCGTTGTATCCTTATGATTGCAGGCATTATGATGTGATGCCAGGTCCTCAAATCCCTCATGATGCTTGGAATCCCTTTGATGATGAGCGTTTAAAAGCCAAGGCGTCTGCCTCTGCTCACAACTTTATCCACATGCTGGCTGCTCAAGATGATGTGGATGCTTATTTAGCGTCAAATGATCCAACGAGCACTGAGGCATTGTGGGGGGCGCGCATGAAAATTTTATTACCCTCATTAAAATTAGCTCAAAAAGGAGGGCGTATTCATTTTCAAAATGAGCTTAAAAGAGAGGAGGAGCTACGTGTTGAGTTGGCTCGATACAATAATGTGTTGGGTGAAATGGGGGTTACGGTTCGCCAAGGTGGAAAGCATTTAACGGCCCAATTGCAAACAGAACTGACTTTATTTGAGAGTGTTTTGAAGGAAAAATATGGTCGTGATCAAGAATTGGTTAATAGTAGAATGGACTACTTTGAACGACATGTATCACACCCTGATAGTTTTATTATTTCTGTTGGAATGGATGGTTTATTTAGCGCTGGATTGGTGCTTGTTTCAAAAATTGATGATGACCCTGTTACTTATAGCATTGAGGCTTTATATGTTGAAAAAAGCCATCGACGGAACTATCACTTGGGACTGATTTGTGAAAATATTGCCCGTTCTCTGATTGATTTGATGGGTGGAGTGAGGATCGTTTCTACTGTTTATACGCAAAGCTCATCCATGGTTCGTCATCTCAAACATGGAGCTGTGGGCACTTCGCTTTCTAAAGATAAAAAATTATTGGGTTTACATGTGTATGACAAAAATCAGCTTTCAGAAGAGGGGGGTATGACCCTAAGGGCTGAAAATCATGCTGAGTTTTTGGAGCATTGTAAAGAGCTTTATGGTCAGTTGGTTTTAGCTGAGGTGGTGCCAGATCATCCTGATGTTCATTCACCTCCTTTTCCTTGTCAGATGATTTTTAAACATGCTAAAACTATTCCAAAGGGGGGATTTTACACGCCTGATTGATGGTGAGGGTTTTGGCAAATTCCCAGGCCATTTTAAATAGAGAAAATTGAGTGTTGCGCACATTTTCATCCTCAATGATCACACCCCCCGAGCCTTCTTTTTTGCTGTAATAAAAAGCAACCTTATTTCCATAAATTTGCATCAGTTGGTCAAAGGGAAAGTCTTCCTCAGGGATCATGAGGCTGGTTCGATTGAAAATTTGATCATTTTCACGGTATTTTTGGGTCATAGGATTGTCGTTGAGCAAAGAAAAACCTCTATTTCTTAACTTTGTACGTGTGGGAATGTATTTTTTTTCTAAATAAATAAAGACATCTGGGTGTATGTCGTTGGTTAACTTTAGGGCGGAGTAAATTGGTTTTTTTGAAGTCAAGGTGTCATCAAGAATGCTGATCAACCCCTCCACCCCCTCACAAAAACGCACTTTGGGGAGGGTGGAGTGAGGGTTGTAGAGTTTTTTGAGATCGCCCACAATTTTGTTGAGCCCATCGGTTTTTCGCTTGAGGATATTCTGTTCTTTTTCAAGGAGGATGTTCAAGTTTTCTGGCTCTCTGGCGGTAAAAAGGAGGGTGTTTTGCTTGGTTCCCATGGTGACGATGCCCATTTGGACCAATTGCTTGCAGGTGTAGCGAGCCGTGCTGGGGGGCATGTCGGTGCGTTTGCCCACTGCACTGGCGGGGGAGGTTCCGGTTTGAAGCAGGGTCAAATAGACTTTGATTTCAGTTGGATTGAGGCCAAGATGGAGGAGAGTTTGTTCGATCATGTTTTTCATGGTAAGTATTTTATTTTATAAATCAAATAGTAGCAAGTTTTTGTTGCGGGTTTTATTTGGCTTAAATTTAATTAATAATTAGTATTATAAGATATTAATCGTGGATTTTTGTTGCGGGATTTATATCGTTGAATAATAATAGATTCTTAATTCTATATAACTTAACAATCAAAAAATGCACTTCTTAAATAAATCTCAAATTAAACTGGTTGATACTGATCCCAATAATCTAACGCCTGCAAGACAAATCGAATGGCTTAAAAACGTTGGTAGTATAGAGGATGGCTTATTGGATGATGTCACAAATAATTTATTTTCAGG
>JAUHXI010000119.1 GCA_030426875.1 bacterium | reverse complement strand
TGGCATCAATTAACATGTGATTTTGAGTTGCCATGTCTTCTAGCATCGAAATCATTCCTTCGACTTCTTCATTTGTGTGAGGTATGGCAGTGTAAATTTTTTCTATGTTGGAATATAAGTTTTCTTTATCTTTTGCCAGACTTTCCAGTGAGAGGTTGTTTTGCTTCTCCATTTCGATCACCTGAATTTGCTCTTTTAAATCATTTTTTAATTGGTCTATTTTATCGAGCTTAGGAAGTGTCCATTGCCAGGTTATAATTAGCATTGCAATTAAAATGAGGGTTAGGACATCATTTAGCTTACTCGTCCATGATCGTTTACTTTTAATCAAGTCTAAGGCTGTTAATTCCTCGGCCATTTCTTCCGATGTATTTTTTCTAAATTGTTTGAACAATTTTTTAATTGAATTCATTGTTGACTCTTGATGGTTACTGGGTAATGGGCACCAGCCAGTGAACAGTTGTAGTGATGAGTACTAGTTTATATTTTTACTTACTGCTAACTGTTCACTGACGGCTGACCATTACGTTTTTTGATATTTAAGTTTCCAGATCCAATAGGCTGCTTCTGAGCGCGATGTGGGGGAATTTATTTTTAATTCTTGTCCCATTTGATCAAGAAGTCCTTTTTTTTGTGCCGTAAAAATGAGTTCAAAATTTTCATCATTAGCCTCTATATCAGTGAAGGGTAGGTTTATCATTCCTTCCTCAGGACTTGTTGGATTTACTTCTAGTTCAAATAAGCTGGTTATTGTTTTTAAGGCTTCGATTCGACTGATTGCTTGGCCTGGTTGGAATTTGGCTATTTCATCGAATTTAAGGCCAAGTACATTTGAGATCAATTCTCTATAATTAGAATCCCAACTTTCATCCGAGGGGTTTATTAGCAATTGATACTCGTCGTCGGTGATCATTCCCCTTGCCAACATTTCGAATAGTATTAGCTTTAAGAACTCCATTCGATTGATTTTTTGAAGTGGTTTAAAGGTGTTGTCTACATATCCCTCTAAATTTCCATCATGGGTTAGTTGAATTACAGCTGGTGCGTAGTAAGCACTGAGATCTAAATCTGAATAATCAACCATATTTGACCAGAACTCTGGATTTAGTTGGGCTTGGATTATTAGGCTGTATACATTTTCTACCATTTGTTCGGCTTCAGTTTCTGATTGTACGACTGAACGTTGTGCACCTGATGGGATATGGACATGAAGGAACATTTTTGTTTGCCCCTCTTGCTCTGTGTTCAAATTCAAGCCCATGCTTTCTTCCTTAAAGCTTTTTAGCACCCGTCCTAACGAGGCGTAGTCAATGGATTCCACTGGTATAGTGATGAGCCCCTTATTGTTCAGCTGAAACTTCGTCACTCGAGCGTCTTCAGGCAGTAGGTGTCGTAGGTCGTTTAAGACTTGATGTAGATCAAAGACTAAATGAGGACGCTCTGCATCTGACCCACTGATCACGTTTTTTCTGGCTTCTAAGATCATATTTAAGCCATGTAATCCCTTTCGGTATTCATTTATTTTACTCAGTAGGTCAACTTGATCTTTTTGAAATGATTGAAGGTTTGAAATTGTGTTTTGATTTTTGTTGAACTCGCTATTGAGTGGCTTTGCGAGGGCAAAGTTAATGTATAAACAGCTTATTACAAATATCATGATGCATAAGAGCAGTAAAAAACTGGTTATTTTTGACGTTTTGCCTCCTTTTTTTGAATTCATCGTGTTCATTATTTTTTTGAGTAGTCTTTTTATTAAATTGGCTTGATTACTATTCTTTGATGCTGTTTTTGTAACTCGCTGGACTAACGTTTCTTAAGCTGACGCTGGTGCTATAAGAAGTCCGGATGATTTGATGCGGCTTGAGTGATGATTTGTCTGTAATCTCTCCAAATGGGTACCGTTGACGAAAGCGGAAGTAGAGTTTTATATAAGGCTGAATGTCTCGGTCTCCGGTCAGTCGGGGGTCGGTAGGAATTTGTACTTTGAAGTCTTCGACGACAGTCTCTGAGCTGTGGAGTGGGAATTCTTTACCGTTGCTAAAGCGAATGTAGAGTTGAGCGGTATCTTCATCCTCTCCTTCGGTCTGATAATCTTTTCGATAAATGGTGAAATATTGAGTTTCAGCTTGATCAGTGAATATTGAGAGTTGGTCAACCACTCCTTGAACACCGGTTGTTTCTTTTAAGTCACTTTCTGTTCGAGTTTCGTCATAATGGATGGCAAAGCCTGAGCGTAAGATACCTGGTAAGCCATTGTTGAGGAGTGAACTGGCTTCAAAATTGAGGTCTTTTTTGGAATTGATAATGTCTCGATAGTGATAGACTGAGCTCAAATTTGCCATCAAAAGAGAGGTCATTAGACCGAAGAGGCCGATGGCTATGATGAGCTCAATCAAGGTGAACCCTTTTGTGTTTTTTTCTACAAAGCGTTTCATTGATTTATTAAGAGTGAATATGAATTTAATTTAGAGTTTTTTAATTTTTATCTTATAATTTGAAGTTATTTTATTATTTTCTGAGGTCAGCTAAATAGGTTGAGTAACTGATTAAATGCGGATTTTTATTGCAATTTGAACTGCCCCACGTGACCGTGGAGATGACTTGCTTAATGGACTCTGAGGCGCCTGTTACATCAATATGGCGACAGTAGTCTATGTAGGGATCCTCGGTGGATTCAATGGTTTGATCACTGCCTTTTTGAAGTATGAATTCGTCGCCAGAGGTCTCGATCACGAACCGGCCTTCGTGGTTGCCAATTGCTTCTAAAAATCCTGTTTCCCGATTCCGGTTTACAGCGGTTTGACGGATTTGCTTTATGATTTCGATCCCTTCCATGGCTAAAAAGTGTCCACGGGTGCGGACGATTTGCTCGTTTGACTTTTGTAGCAAAAAAGTGACGGTTGCCCAAGTGAGGGCTAAAAAAATGCCAATGATACTGAGGGTGATAATGCTCTCAGCAAAAGTGAAGCCGGCCGGTGAGGTTGATTTTTTCCGCATTGGATTAGACCTTAAATGGAATAATGCGGGTGGGCAAAATCGGGTGGGTTTTTCTGTTTGTGGGAGGTCTAAATCCTAGGCTTTAATAGTCAATTTGTCAAAGGATAGTCTTAAAAAATTTATTATTTAATTATTATAATATTTTTTTTGTTTTACTTTAGATAAAATTTTATTTATTAAATTTTGTGAAAAAATATTAATTTTATTCATTTTTTATAAAAAATATTATTAAAAATCCCCCCTAACCCCCTTTGGTAAAGGGGGAATTTTTGGAATGTGCGTTGTTGCGGTTCAATAGGTCTTTGAAGTGGGAGATCTGATTGAGTTAAGCGTTGAGTAGTATCAAAGACAGTGCTGCTATTGCTGCAGTTTCAGTTCTCAAAATGCGCTTCCCCAGGCTGAATGTTTTAAAGTCATTCTCCAGTGCCAATTGAATCTCTTTTTCCGAAAACCCTCCCTCTGGACCAATATATAAATTAATTTCGTCAGCATTTTTGACGTTTGATAGGTGCCTTGAAAGATATAAATTTGATTCTTTTGCGTAGGCAATAAAATTAATGTCAGCATTTTTGACGGTTTTTTCAAATGTGATTGGCTCATGAATTTTAGGAATATGAATTCGACCGCACTGTTCTGTGGCTTCCATGGCGATGATATTGAGTCGTTCCATTTTGCTGAGACGCCGGCTCTCTGTTCGTTTTGTGATGAGTGGGTAAATCGCATGTGTTCCAATTTCCGTTGCCTTTTGGATGATCAGTTCAAAGAGAGCAGGCTTTTTAGGGACGGCTTGATATAAATTGATCTTCAGTCGGGGTTCAGAATCATTCTCAATGTCTTGAATTTTTTTAACCACCATTTTCTTTTTCCCCATCTCTAAAACTTGAACTTGAGATTCATTGTTGCCATCGAACAAGCAAAATTCTGCCCCTTCTTTCATGCGGAGGACTTTGTGGGTTTGATGGAGGATTCTAGGGTCTACAATGCTCAAGGCTTCTCCTTTGAAATGTAGTGTGGGGGTATAAAAGCGTTGCATGGGGTGGTAATTTTAAATTTTTAGTTTTAAATTTTAAAATTATGACCTGTTTAATGTAAATGGTGGGTTGATCCAGAGGGCGAGAGTGGCCACTCTTGCCCTCTGGATGGTTCTATTGTTCATCTTCACTCTGTTCATCTTCTGACATATAAATTTCGCGCGGTTTGGCCCCATTGGCTGGTCCGATTAGTCCATGCTCTTCTAGGATATCCAAAATTCTTGCGGCCCGGGCATAGCCAACCGAAAGACGGCGTTGTAGCAGTGAGGCCGAGGCTTTTCCGGTTGCTTTGATGAGGGCTACGGCATCATTGTAAAGGTTGTCTTGGTCCATTCCATCGCCTCCGGTGCCAACCATGCCGGTGTCGCTTCCCCCGGTGCTGGTGGATACAATGCTCTCGTCGTAAGTAGGCTCCACCGTGAGTTTGATTTTATTGGTGACCCGCTGAATTTCTTTGGCCGACACATAAACGCCTTGCACTCGAACCGGTTTACCCATGTTCCCTGGTAGATAGAGCATGTCTCCCATGCCCAGCAATTCCTCGGCCCCCACCGTGTCGATGATGGTGCGACTGTCCACACCAGAGGTGACCGTGAAGGCGATTCTGGTCGGCATGTTCGCTTTGATGACACCGGTGATCACATCCACACTGGGCCGCTGGGTGGCCAAAATCAAATGCATTCCCACCGCGCGCGCCATTTGGGCGATGCGACAAATCAACGCTTCGGTTTCTTTTTTGTTGGCTTGCATCATCAAATCGGCCAATTCGTCGATCACGATCA
>JAUHXI010000118.1 GCA_030426875.1 bacterium | reverse complement strand
TTCTATAGTCCCGATCTTTTGTGTTAATTTTGAATCCAGTTCAACAAATCGCTTCGTTTCTTCGTCTGTAAAATCTCGTTGCCTGCAAATGAGAGTGATGTATTCGGTCCTAGTTGTTTTTCTCTTGCCGGTTTCTATGTCAGCTAGAATATTCGCATCCTCTCTATTTGAACCTTTGAGTCGGTGGTAAAGGCTGATGAAGTAATCACCACCTGGGTTGGTGAGGACAAGACTAAGCAGTTGACCCCATTCAAACTCATTCAAATCTGCCTGCTGAGCTTTTTTCCATAGATCTCCCCCCTCTTCCCATTGAGTTCCCCCCTCTTCCCATTGAGCTTCCTTCGCACGTTTTTTTAAATTAAAAAACATACGCATATTTCTTACTATTTTTGGATTAGCATTATTATCCTCAGGTGGGTTGGGATTTTCGGCCATGTTTTTTCTATTTAAAACTAACTTGTAATTCAAAACTCCCTCTCCATTTTAAGCTTTCATATCTTTGGTTTAGGGTTTGATAGCTGGCTCGATCATTATCGCTTAGGCCATTGAATCGAACCTCATCACTTTCAAGAGCAGAACCAAGCCTTTCTCTTGCCGCTTTGATAGCTTCGCTAACGGCTTTAGCATCCTCAAGATCTGGTAAATCTTCCCTGTCAATACTGTCAGCACTATCCAATAATAATTGAGCCATTTCTAAATTCCCACTGCTAGCACTGTCAAGAATGGCTAATTCACTAGACATGTGGCCAGCTTCTTCAGTCTTTTCAAAATTCCTTTCATTTTCTCTGACACGGCTACACAGGTTAGAGTATTTCTCCGCCTCCTCATCAGAGAAACCACGCTGCTTAGCAATGAGCTCAACAGTTCTATAGCTTCTTTCAAATTTTGGCGACTCTCCTGGACCTCCAGAAATTTTTCTAAGTGGGCCTGATTGTCGGCATTCTTCTAATTCTCTTGCATCTTCATATGCAGACCCCTTTAAGACATCCAGTAGGAATTGAAAACGGAGAATGTTAAAGTTGCCCTCCAATTTCCCTGTTGATAAATAGTCTACTATCTCTTCCAGCTCTCCAGGGCTTAATGGAGTAGTTTTGACCCGTTCCATCTCATGCCCATCTTTTGGAACTTGGCCATGGTCAAAAATCGTCCCAATCAATTCCATTTTTCGCTCTGTTTCGCTTTGCTCAGCTGGAGCGCCACCAGGTGTAGTAATCATGTTTTATTTTGTTTATGCCTTATTTTTTTAATTATAACATATTTTTTGACTTAAATCAAAACATTTCTTGTTATCATATTGATAATAAAGCAGCGCTTAATCTCAATCTATTGTATTATTTGAGTAGAATTTTTATCCCCATCCCATGAATAAATTTGCCATCATCTCCTTCCCTGGCACCAACTGCGAAACCGAAACCGTCCGCGCCTTTAAGCGGGCTGGAATGGAGGCTGAGATCGTTTTGTGGAATGAAAAAAGCATTCTCGACCGCTCCCGAGTGGATGAATTTGTGGGCTACTGCATTCCCGGTGGCTTCAGCTACGAAGATCGAGGCCGGAGTGCTGTAGTGGCGGCTCAAGAGCCCATCACCGAAATTTTGAAGGAAGAGGCTGATGCTGGAAAAGTGATTCTTGGCATTTGCAATGGAGCACAAGTTTTAGTGGAAACTGGACTAGTGCCTGGCTTTGACAATAAAACACTTGGAATGGGCTTGGGCTGGAACGAGATGAAAATCGAACAGGAGGTCGTTGATACCGGCTTTCGCAATCAATGGATTTATCTTAAAAACACAGCCCCTAAAACCCGTTCGGCGTTCAATGATTTTGATGAGCTCATTCAAACCCCCATTGCGAATGGGGAAGGTCGCTATGTGATTGAACCTGAGCTCCTCAAACAATTGGAATCGAACAATCAAATCCTTTTTAAATACTGCGACGCGAATGGAAATGTAAATGCCACTTATCCAATCACACCCAATGGGGCAGTGGGGGGAATTGCTGGTATTTGTAATCCTGCTGGAAATGTCATGGCTATCATGCCCCATCCTGAACGGGATCCGTTGAGCAATGGTCAACTCATTTTTGAATCCATCAAGCGTTATTTGGATGCAAAGCCACAGTCTGCCTACCAGTCTTTGGGCATACACCAATTAAACACAACTTCCGCGTTGAAGAAGCAATTTGATTTAGAGATTTACGTCCGACTCATCATCACCGACAACACTGAGCGTACCATTGAAGAGACCTTGATTCGAAAAGGCTTTCAGTTGCATTTGGATCGCTATGAATTCTTTGGCATAACCCTCAGTCCTGAGGTCGATCCAGAAGAAGCTCTAGAAAAAATCATGAGTGCTGGAGAGGTGGCAAATTTTAATAAGCATCTGGTTTATGCAAAAATAAGAGGCACCTATTTTCAATATAAAGTGGGGGAGGGATTGCTTGGAACTGATTTAAATTTTACCCAGTCACTTTTGACCACCGATGACAAGAACTTTATGGGACTGGCTAAAAAACAGTCTTTAAATGTCCGAATGGGAGGTGGCATTAACGCTATCGACAGTGGAGTTTTCTGGAACATTACTCACGCGGATTCACAGACTGTTGAGCAGGTGATTGCATCTCATGTTTTACACAATCCTTATTCGATGACACTTTATACAAGTTGATCCGCCCCCTCTAATCGCTCCTAAATTGTATTTTTGATATGAAAAACGTGTCTGTCCTGGTTCACAACATTCGTAGCATGCATAATGTTGGGTCTATCTTTCGTACGGCTGATGGGGCTGGGGTTTCTAAAATTTACCTGACTGGCTACACGGCTTGTCCGCCTCGCAAAGAAATCTCAAAAACCGCTCTGGGAGCAGATGAATTCATTCCATGGGAATATCACAAAGATCCATTTGCACTCATTCAAAAATTAAAAAAGGAAGGATTTGAGGTAGTGGCTTTGGAGAAGAGTGGGCAAAGTGAAAACATTCAAAAATTCAATTCAGATAAACGTACTTGTCTTATTCTTGGAAATGAGATTGATGGGGTTTCTGAGGAGCTTCTTGAATATTCAGATCATGTCCTCCACATTCCAATGCGAGGAAAAAAGGATTCATTGAACGTGAGTGTGGCCTTTGGCATTGGAATTTATCAACTCATGGCTTAAGTTGTGCATTGGTGAAAAAACCCTCATATAAATTGATCCATGACTGCTTATTAAAGGTGTTAATTACCGTTCTTCTTTGCCGTTGATGTAAACCTTTACAGTGCGTTCCACCTGCATTTTTAGTTTTTCACCTTTAATATTGTAATCGTATGTTGAAACCAGCTGGTCACTATTGACTTGAGCCATGAGTTGCTTGAGTTCGGCAGTCATTTCTTTGGATTCGTTTTTGTAGGTGAGTTCATCATTTTTTGCTTTTTCAAAATCAGGATCACTGTAGTACTCGCTTTCAATTCTATCTTTCTCTTCTGCGACTTGCTCAGCTAATTCTTTTTTCGCCTTCATTAAGTCATTCAGTCGCTCTGATTTAATTTTGTAGTGTTTTAGAACCGCTTTTGCATCTCCCAATTTTTCTTTGATTTGCATCAATTTTTGTAGGAGGGTTTCAATTTGATTGGGTTTTGGTGTCATTTTTTATTACGATTATCGGTTACAAATTCAAAATTGTGTGGCTAGCTTATCATGCTTTCATAGACCTCTCAATTGTGCTTATTTATTTACCCTTGATTTCAATGTATTTTTCTGCTATAATGATGAGATTTATTAAGAAATAGGCGAGTACGGCCTAATTCGAAACCAAAAACAAAATGAAAAATTTAAGCCATCATGACATTCATGAAATTTACTCTCAGATTTCTCAATCCCTTAATTGTGTGGAGTGCAAGTCTTCCATTTTGCCCCACAACATTCAAATCACTGATGTGACGGGGGGAGAGTGTATGTTTGATGTGAGCTGTAATAAATGTGAAAATCAAATGACACTGTCAGCTCAGGTAGAAAAAACACCTAATCAAGCCGCCATGACTTATAATAAGTCTTCACAGATCATGCATGACACGATTGTTGAGCGCTCTGTTTCTGCCACTGATGTACGTTCAGTGAGACAGGAGCTTCACAAATTCGGTGGGAGTTTTATTGAGCTATTTGCCAGACACTGATTGATTTGATAATTAGTGATTAGCGAGTTTTGATCTTTGATTTTTCTGGTCATATTTATGACCTACGGCCTTCATAAATTAAAAATCAGTCATCAAGAATCAAAAATGTGCAATCAATGCAGTCCCACTTCCTTTTGAATGGCATTGATATCGCGCAAGAGTTGGCGGTCATTTTTTAACTTTTCTTTGATGCGAGACACTGCATGCATCACAGTGGTGTGGTTTCGATTGCCTAAATTCTGTCCAATCTTGGAGAGTGACATGCGTAACTTTGTATTGGCCAGGTACATGATGATTTGACGTGGTATTAGTGAGTCTCGTGCTCGGGAGCTGCCCAATACATCGGTGCGATGAACCGAAAAGTAATCGATGACCGATTCAATTAAATGGTCTAATGTTAGGGCTGTTTTTGGTCGAGGATCATTGGGAACGAAGCCGACCATTTTTACATCTTCTTTTTGCGTTGCTTTTAGAAATTTAGCAATGGAATTTACGGTTGGTGCCCGGTTTTCTAAGGTGTACTCACCAATGATTTTTTTCAAAATCCCTTTTAATGCTCTGACTGAATGGTTGACGTTGAAGGCCACGAGTTCAAGTACATCTTGGTTGATGAAAACTTGATTTTGCTTACAGTCTTCCATTAAAATCGCTAATCGAGTTTCGTAGTCTGGCATTTTTACATCCACCGTCATTCCGGATTCAAAACGTGAGGTCAGC
>JAUHXI010000117.1 GCA_030426875.1 bacterium | reverse complement strand
TTCAACCAGTTCTGGTGATTTTTCCAAGGCTTCTTCCAAGGTGGTTCCCGGCTTGTCGGGAATGAGCTTGGCAAATTCGTTCATCTCGACGAAGGAAATTCCCATCGTTCGGCCCACATCTTTGACCGCTGCGCGAGCCGCCAAGGTTCCAAACGTACAAATCTGAGCCACGCGATCCCGGCCATATTTTTGGGCGACGTATTCAATCACTTCATCCCGCCGGTTGTCCGCAAAATCCAAGTCGATATCAGGCATTGAGATCCGAGCGGGATTCAAAAACCGTTCGAAAAGGAGGTTGTATTTGAGGGGGTCGATGGTGGTGATGTCCAGACAGTAAGAAACGAGTGCACCCGCCGCTGAACCACGACCAGGCCCGACGATTATCTGATGATCTTTGGCCCATTTGACAAAATCCCAGACGATCAAAAAGTAACCCACAAAGCCCATGTCGATGATGATTTTGAGCTCATATTCAAGCCGTTCTTCCAGCTCCTTCACAAATGGATCGTCAGAATCCCCGACCGATTTTTGGTCCGTGACCCCCTTCTCTTTCAATTCATATTTAGTGATGAGGCCTTCGTAACAAAGCTCTCGCATATAATCGACATCACTTTTTTCTCCTGGCACGGGAAAGGTGGGAATGCGGTAGGTTTTAAAGTCAAAGTCAACATTACAGCGGTCCGCAATTTTTACCGTGTTTTCGATGGCTTCTGGCAGGTCCTTAAAATGGTCGATGATGAGCTGAGGGTCCCGCATTGAATAATCGGCATTCATCATGCTAAAGCGCCCAGGATCGTCCAAATTCCGCGCCGAGGCGATGCAGGTGACGATGTCTTGGGCCAGATTATCTTCTTGATTCACATAGTGCACATCGGCGGAAGCGACCAGGGGAATGTTGTGTTCTTTACTAAGCTGAATTAGCCCTTCATTCACCGTTTGCTGTTGGGGCAGGTTGGGCTGGTGTTCGAGTTGAAAGTAGAAATTTTCTTTACCATAAGCGTCTTGAAAACGTTCGATGAATTCCTTGGCCCGCTGCATGTCGCCCGATAAAATGGCCTGAGGGATGTCACCCCAAATCGATCCAGACAGCGCGATGAGGCCTTTGGAATGCTTTTTCATCAAGTCCCAATCCACGCGGGGTTTGTAGTAGTAGCCTTCCATGGCGGCGATGGTGGACATCTTCAGCAAATTCTCGTAGCCCTCTTGCGTTTCGGCCAGTAGGACGGCTCGGGTCCGCTTGTTGTCGATTTGGTGTCGCTTGTCGGTCAGCTTGTTGAAGGCGACATAAACATCGGACCCGATGATGGGTTTGATGTCATGTTTTTTGCAGGCTTTGTAAAAATCAATGGCCCCATGCATGGCCCCGTGTTCGGTCATTCCCAAGGCCTTGGCCCCTTGCTCCACCGCTTTTTTGGCATAATCTTCCGGATGCGAAAGGCCCATCAAAATGGAGTAGAAGGAGTGGGTGTGTAGGTGGACGAAGTTGGACATTTAAGCGTGGCTAGTTGTGGCCCCTCCTAACCTCCCCTAAGGGGAAGGGACTTGATTTAGTGATTAGTGAATTCCCATACATGCTCTCCCCCTTTGGGGGAGCTGGAGGGGGCCTCTATAGAATCATATTACTCTTTTTTACTGGGGAATTGAAGGGGCTTGATAAATTAATTTAATGTGGTACATTTATTATCTAAATATTATTCAATCATTAAATCATGACCGAAAAACCTTCGTTAAATCCACAGAATTTTCCTGCAACAAATTCAACTGAGTTAGATGAGGTATTTGGACAATTATTGGCTCGTTTTATGAGATTGGCTCAAAGGTACAACCCCAGCTTTAACATGGCTCTATTAAGCCCAGAAACAGTAAGTACTTTTATAGCAAAGGTTAACAGTGGTGTAATAAGCATTGAAGAATTTCCCGACAAAGACTTGGTTCTTTTGAAGCTGATGGTACTTTTAATGAATCATAATTTATACGATTGGCGAGATGGTTTTTGCTTTGATTTTAATTTAAATGAAAATCAAAAACGAATAGTGAACCAGCTCTTTTCAGACCTTGTAGAAATGGCATTGAGAAGTGAAAAGGAAGGTGCAACTGAAAAATACCTCGAAATCATAGCCACTATTTTTCCTGAATGGCTTTTAGCCATTAAATATCGACAAAGCATTCAAAAGCTCATGATCAATGACAATGAAGGTGCTGAAAGCACTCAAACGGTTCTACCTACAACTTTTTCGGAATTTGTTGAATTGATTAATAAGGCTTTGGAACAAGGAATAGAAATTAATTTTTTATCCCAATTACATTCTGAGTTATTAAGGACACCTCTAGTTAATGAAGAAGGAGCAAGTACTTTATTTAGTTTTACAAACGAAGCCCTGCAACAGTTATCCATATTATTTAATAGAGGCTTGCTTATTGGGGCCAAATTAGATCTTGACATAAGTAATGCCATTGATATGAGTGAGGAAGTATATCAAAATACACATAATAATGACGATTATGCACAGGAAGTTACTGATTTTTATTCAGAAATTGAAACAGTTATTGAAGAAATGAAAGAAATCATCTTAAGGAGTGCTGAAACAAGAAATTAATAAAAATTATAACTGAATAGGTAAATTATACCTTTAATATCAAATATCTAAGTATGAGAAAAACATCTTTCGTATCATCTTAATTGCTTTTTCGTATCAAAAATGATACAATTAAGACCATTTCATGATACAATTATGAACAACGAACTCAATCAAAGGCAGGAAACGATTTTAAAAATGGTTGAAAAAAGGGGTTCGATAGCCGTTCGTGAAGTGGTCGATTATTTTTCAAACCGCTCACGCCTCACCATCAGTCGGGACATGGCGTTTTTAGTGGAAAAAGGGCTTTTGACTCGTAAGGGGGCAGGACGTTCAACGGTTTATTCACTTTCTTCTGCCTACAATGCAGTGAAGCCTGTGGATGTGAATCGGTATTTTTTGAAAGCAATGGAGAACCGAGGAGCCAAAAAAACCTTTAATTTTGGCATTTTTGATCTCATCACTGAGATTTTCAACCATAGTGAGGACCGCGTGATAAAAAAAATCACCCAAAACTACCAGAAAAATATTAAAAAATTACCTCCTGAAACACTTCAAAAAGAATTTGAGCGATTGACCATTGATTTCAGCTGGAAATCCTCTGAAATTGAAGGCAATACTTACACCTTGATAGAAACTGAGGCTTTGATTTTGCAGCAACAACTAGCAAAAGGACATGATAAAGATGAAGCTCAAATGATCTTGAATCACAAAGCAGCACTCAGTCATATTCAAAAAAATCAAAGTGATTTTATCGAGGTTTCAGCTCAAAAGATTGAATTGATTCATGCTTTGTTGGTCAAAAAATTGAAGGTGAAAAAAAATCTAAGAAAAACCAGTGTAGGAATTACGGGGACTATTTATCGTCCTTTAGACAATCAATATCAAATCAGAGAAGCCGTTGAGGAATTGTGTAAGAAAGTGAACCGTGAAAAAACCCCTCATGCTAAGGCTTTTTTGTTGAATCTGTTGATCGTCTACATCCAGCCATTTACCGATGGCAACAAGCGAACCAGTCGCATGCTCGGAAACGCCATCTTGCTAGCCCACCAATGCTGCCCACTTTCTTATAGAAGTGTGGATGTGACTGAATACAAAAAAGCCGTCCTCCTTTTTTATGAGCAAAACAATTTTTCTCATTTTAAGGAGTTGTTTTTGGAGCAGGTAGAATTTGCAGCGGGGGAATATTTTAGGGTTTGAGAGACCTCCTCTAAAAACCTCGTTTTTTAGTGATGATAGGTTTTTTAGGGTGTAAAATTTGTGAAAAATAGAGATTTCAAGCTCGGACACTTGACATATCATTAAAAATTTGTAATAATGAAATAAAGTTGACCTTAAAAGCTCATGCCATTATCAGACTGCATCCCCATCGGAAACAGCGCTGAATTCAACTCTTTTCTGGGTGAGGTTCCTCATGAATTGTCAGAGTGGGTGGCCTTTTTTCAAAATAATTTAGAAATTAGAAGCAACTATGAGGCAAAATTTGGAACTGCAAATCCACCTGGAACAACACCCCAAGAAGCCTTTGCTTGTGCTGTCGCAGTATTGCACGAAACACTAGTAATTGAAAAATTTTTTGAGGATGGACACTGGCTAGCTGTAGGAGAGCTGTCAGCAGAAGAGCGAACTAATATTGGAAGGCATTTATCTTTTATTGCCGAAGGGCGTTTGGACGATTGTGACTTCGATGATGAGAATGAGATGCACCACTTAGACCAAATAAAATTGATCCTTTTACCTTATCATCAAAAACTCTCTCATCTTAGCCCTGAAAAAAGGCGCTCAGTCATTGCTGAAGAAGAAAGAATATCAGCAGAACAACGTGCTATCTTTGGAGAAATGCTTGCTGCCCTAGGAGAAGAAGGTGATCATATTGATGGGGATGGGGATGGGGAAGAAGACGCCTTTCTTGTAGAGGGAATTGTTTCTGCTCACAGAAACTCAGGAACAAGACCAAATTCTCAAAATTCTAACTAAAAAATCACCCATCCCCCACCTGATTAAACAACTTCCTCACTTTTTACTTCACAGAGAGTTTTTTGTGGTAAAATGGAGAACCTCTTAATAAAGAATTATGACTGAAGGAGAATCTGGTTTATCAATTTTTGAAGACCGTCATAAACCTGTTGACCTAACAAAAAGAGCATCTGCCTTAAGAGCTTTGGTGAATGAAATTATATGTATAGGTGATGGGAATAAAATTGAAAGAGATTCATTAACTTCAAAAGACGGAGTCTATAATTCGACTAATAAACATTGGGCAAAAGAACTGTTAGTAAAATTAGGAATCCTAACGACAGAATCTACTGTTAAAACGGGAGGAGCTGAATCGTCAGGCCAAGCATTAGAAATGTGTTTTAAGATTGAAGCTGATGCATGGTTAAAGGATTTGAATAGACTTCCAGATGAAAACAGAGCAAAGGTCAAAAGCCTATTTAAT
>JAUHXI010000116.1 GCA_030426875.1 bacterium | reverse complement strand
AACTAGAGTGGTGGTTTGATTTGGATTGTCTGGATCAGGCACATTATCATGTTTAATAGCAATGTGGTGCCCAAATCCCGTTTCACTCATTGAGGTTTTGACTACGACTCCATTGCCAATGCTTCGGATAGGTGTGTCTTCTAGCACGCGTATGTCAACTGCATCGTGAGCCCCACCCATTTCGGTGTGCGTCTCGTCTCCATAGTCACCCAAATAAACCACTGAATAAATCAGAACTTCGTTTAAAATTACTTTTTCCACTGGATCGGTCCAACTCAAGTCTTCCATGGGGATGGAGAGTCGGCTCATGTCATAATGGGGCAAGGGAATCAGATAGTGTGTGTCAGCCTCTGAAAAATGCGTTTCGTGGTTGTTGATGCCAGAATCTACGTAGTTAACTGCATATTCAACAGGCATGACAAATCCTGCGAATTCAGGGGATTCTGAAAATTCGTTGAGTATATTGGCCTGAAACATTCCTTCGTTATACTGAGTGGTGTAAACTGCGGTAGTGGTTATAATGGTTACCACAACAATCGCCACGCGGTAGCCGAGGGCATGGGAATTGATAAAGTGTTTTAGGCGTTGTATCAATCCTTTTTTTAGCGTTTTCTTACGTTTGTTGATGGTGCTGATGTGGAGTGGGTTTTTTTGTTTGGGCATTTTTATTTTTCTTTTAAATGAGGCTTAGGTTATAGTTTGTTTTGTATGATTTTAGAGGTTAATAGACAATTATAACAAAAAATTATATAAAAGTCAATATTTACACTTAAAAAATGCCGGTAAGACACATTTCAATCAATGGCTTTAGGAATTTAAAGAGGCTTGAACTCGATTTTGACCCTGAGGCTTCTTTTTTTGCCTTTGTAGGGGCTAATGGTCAAGGAAAGACTAACGTTATGGAGTTGATCTATTTGTGTGCCCTTTCCAAGTCATTCCGAACCAGAAAGAATGAAGAGTTGATTGGGTTTGAGGCGGATTTTTGTTCAATAAAACTTGATACAGGTGAGCAAACCTTGGAATTTATTGTAACCAAGACCCCTCCCCGAAAGGTTTTAAAGGTCAATGGCGTTAAAAAGACGGCTTTGGAATTCATTGGTCATTTGAAGGCTGTTTTTTTCTCTCCTGATGACTTAGCTTATATGGCCATGGCTCCCAAGTTGAGGCGACGTTATTTGGATGTGCTGCTTTCTCAGATGGATCAGGACTACTTAGACCATTTGATGCGTTATGAGTCGGCCAGAAAACAGCGCAATGCCCTTTTAAGAAAAATTAAAGAGGGGGCTGCCTCTGTTGATCAGCTCCATTTTTGGGATGGTCAATTGGCTGAGCATGGCTTGTCTATTCTAATGTCTCGCGAGATGCTTTTGAGTGACTTGCAGCCTTTGTTATGCAGTCATTATCAGGCCATTTCGCATTCAGATGATCAGGTGAAGATTTTTTATGAAACTGAATTTACTGAATTAAAAACCATTGAAACTTATTTGAAGGCCTTGGCTGATCAGCAGGGTTACGACATTATTTCGGGTAAGACTCATTTTGGCCCTCATCGAGATGATCTCCGCTTTGAACTTAATGGTAACAATATGCGTTCTTTTTCTTCTCGTGGGGAGTGGCGCAGCATGGTTTTAGCCCTCAAATTTGCTGAATTGGAACTTTTAGAAAGGGGTGGAGGCCAGAAGCCCATTCTTTTGTTGGACGATGTATTTTCTGAATTGGATCATCAGCGCCAAAAATATTTAATTCAAGCGGTTAAAGGGTATCAGAGCTTTATCACCAACACCCACCATGAATTCATTGAGGTGCTGGAGGGGGTGAAGGTTGTGTTTGGGGTAGAAAGAGGGGTAGTGAGGGGGTGTTAAATCAAGCTGAACTTGAAGTGAGATGTATCCATTTCAAAAAACCCTCGCGTGTGGCGAGGGTTTTTTGAGGCAATTCATCTATTTATTTTGTCAGCGTGAAGCTTTTTAGAATATTTGAGACTTCAGCCAATCGATCTTCCATGTCTGCGTTGGCAGCATCTTGGGCTGTGGAATAGGCAAAGACATGGTCACCTTTTTCCCCAAGGTAAGTGGGCTTAGGGCCCTCCTCTTTTTGGAGTATTTCCCATTTAGTTTTATCGAACACGAATATCATGAATAGATCTGCCTCTACATCAAATCCAAAATCAAAGTGGGCTATTTCATTGAAGGTGGTTTTTTCATCCGCCTTGTAAGTCATGTAATTTTTCCAGGTTTTAGGAAGGGTGAGGCTAAAACCATATTCACTATTGTTGTATGTGATATCAACTTCATCATACTGGGCCATTCTTCCTTCCACGATTTCTTCCACCATTTCTTCCATTTGAGCTTCCATCATTGTATTGCTTCTATCCAATAGGGACACTACTTCAGCTCGTGTCATGAATTGGTTAGGTCTGAAACTTCCGTCAGAATACCCAGATAATAATTGGTCTGTCTTCATGTCTTCAATGACTGTGTAGGCCCAGTGGTCTGGGGCCACGTCGTTGAAAGATTGATTTAGAGCTAATGTTCCTGTTGTGAGGACAAAGATACCAAGTGCTGCCCCCACTAAAATGTAATTTTTTTTCATTGTGATTAAAATAATATAGACTGATTTAAAATATAATTAAAATTTCTTAACTATGACCATGAATCGTACCTTATCTTGCTAAAACATAGGCGTTTAGATTAATATTTAGTGAACTAAGCTGCATATTAGTCTTAAAAAATACAAAAGCAATAGAATTTTTCTTTTTTAAGATGGTTAAAAAATGGCCTTATAAAAGCGTATTATTGATGCATGTCATTTGTTTGAATAGGGGGGCTGATAGAAATTGAATTGACAAAATATTCTATGTTTTATTATGTATTTTTATGGCTAAATTTTGGCTTAATAACTGGTGATTTACTAAGGATAAGCATTTGTTATTATTTTGTAAAAAAATAATATGAAAAGTTAAGATATTATCCGCATTGACTCAACTCGGCTTTTACCGTAAAATTACTCAGCACTTTTAGACTCTTTATTCCTGCATTGCAGAAGGGGCGAAGCTCTCTAAGAATAATGCGTTTACCCATTAACCCTGCTGAAAAAATTATGTTTAAAATTATAGATGAAAATTTGTCCATGGATGATCTGCTGGCCACTGCGTCAGTAGAATTTCAGAAGCCCGAATTGGGGGCTGTGATCACCGGTAAGGTTGTCACTGTTACTAAAAACCGTTTAGTCGTTGATTTAAATGGTGTGGCGGTTGGTGTGGTTTCTGGTCGTGAAACGCATGACAGCGCTGGGACCATTAAAGATTTGAAGGAAGGGGATGAGGTTAAAACCGTGATCATTGAGGAAGAAAATGACGATGGGATGGTCGTTCTGTCACTTAAAAAGGCGTCTCAGGTCACTACATGGGAGCGCTTCGATAAGGCCTATAAAGACGGTGAAATCATTAACATCTCTGTGGCTGAGGCCAATAAAGGAGGTCTTCTCATCGATGTAGACGGCATCAAGGGCTTCATTCCTGTTTCTCAGTTGGCACCTGCGCATTATCCTCGTGTACAAGATGCGAACAGTTCTCAAATCCTAACCCGTTTGCAAAAATTGATCGGGATCAAGTTGGGGGTTAAAATCATCAACTTAGATGCGTCGACTGGTAAGGTGATTTTGTCAGAAAAAGCAGCCCTTCAGTCTCAAGCCAAAGCCTCTCTTGGTGAACTCAACGTGGGAGACCGCGTTAAGGGTCGTGTGTCTGGTGTGGTTAAATTCGGTATTTTTGTCACCTTTAATGGTTTAGAAGGACTGGTTCATATCTCCGAAATTGCATGGGGACATGTGTCTAACCCTCACCAGTATGCCAAGGTGGGTGAAGAGATTGAGGTGGAGATCATTGGTATTGAAGGCGAAAAACTTTCGTTGAGCATGAAGCGTTTGATCCCAGATCCATGGTCTGTGATTGAGGAAAAATACCCAATCGGCTCTAAGGTTAAGGGAACCGTTGGTCGCTTCTCACCATTTGGTGCGTTTGTTCAACTTGAAGATGACATCAATGGTCTGATTCATTTGTCAGAAATTTCCGACAAAAAAGTGGATGATCCATCTGACTTCCTCGACATTGGTCAAGAGGTTGAGGCCATCGTCATCAACATTGACCGGGATGAGCATCGGATTGGCTTGAGTTTGAAGGCTGCCAACACTAAGGTGGGCAAGAAGACGGAAGTGGTTGAGGAAAAGCCGGCTGAGACAAAGCAGGAGGAAGAAAAAAAAGTAGAAGAAAAGGAGGTTGAAAAAACTGTTGAAGAGAAACCGAAAGAGGAAGTGTCTAAAGATGGTGGAGATGAGGCTGAAAAAGAAGAAGTTGCTGAAGAGAAGAAGTAGAAATAGTTTTAGATTTCATTTTAAAAACCCCTCGCTGGAAGGCGAGGGGTTTTTTGATTTTATTTTTTGTGCTATGCTACTTGAGTAGCTTCACTCGAGATTTGATCCTTAAGATTATTCCCTGAACCCCGATCATTAGGGTTTAAATTCAGGGCTTTAGCTACTGCAGGCCTTGTGTCCAGGAATTGTAAAATTTCTAAAAATTCACCTGCTGATATAAGAGAGTTTTGACTAGTGTAGCTGTCACCAACACAGTAAAGTATTCCAAGAACCTCATATTGATGTATCTTTGCCTCAGGATTGAATGTGGCAAGGTGAATGTTATCTCCATTTTTATACAGCGTACAGGCCTTGCCATTGAAGATAAAGTAAGGTATAATTTTTCCCTTAATTAGAATTTTACTTACAAGTCTACTTAATTCATTATTATAGACTTGAGCGAGTGGGCTGTTAGGTAGGCATTTAGCTAGAGAGTCAATACCCCTCATCAGCCCGCAATGCTCTGATTCAGATCCTTCGGCTACGACTGACCCTTGCTTATCTATTTTAAACTCAGCTTGATGTGCTACTCTTCCTGGGAGACCAGAGTCCGTATTTGATGTGGTTATGGTTAATCTATCACCACTATTTTCTAGGTCAATTTGAAGGCTGCCATCCCGAAAGCTT
>JAUHXI010000115.1 GCA_030426875.1 bacterium | reverse complement strand
GGAGCATGATCAAATTTAAAATCTCCCGTGTGTACTAAATTCCCCGCAGGACAATTTACATAAATACCCATGCTATCAGGAATACTGTGATTGATTCGGAAAAATTCCGCTTCAAACGCACCCAGTTTTATCTTAGATGTTTCATCAACAATGTGAATTTTAGCCGTTTTAGCCAATCCAAATTCCTCCAATCGACTCCTGACCATGGCAGCAGTCAGATTACTGGCATAAATAGGCGGATTTCCCAACTTTGGCAGTACATATTGAATGGCTCCAATGTGATCCAAATGCCCATGGGTGAATAAAATACCCCGTACATTCTTCTTCCGTTTTTCCAAGTAAGTGATGTCTGGCACAATATAATCAACGCCCAAATGCTCAGGTCCCGCAAAAGACATCCCTGTATCCATTAAGATGATGTCATTTCCGTACTCAACCGCATTGATATTCTTCCCCACCTCTTCCAACCCTCCCAATGGAATGATACGCATCTTGCCATGCCGTTTTCGCTGGTCAGCCTTATGAGCCACCTTTTTAACTGGGTTTTTATGATGAGGTGTCCCAGTAGAAGCATGTGGTTTAGTGTGAACTTTTTTTTGAACCTTATTTTCTGGTTCCTTTTTACGCTTAAACCAACCAAAACCTTTTTTCTCTGTCATTTTATTTTACATTAATACTAAATGAAATAATTTCGTTCAAACTGACAATCTGAACTCGCTCAATCGTATCATTCCTCACAAAAGATCGCAATCTCTAATTCAAATGTACCTCTAAATAATACCTTAAATAAAACAAATTATTTGATTCTTAATAAAACCCATACTTATAATTCAGATGAGATGGAGAAAGTATGGTGAAAATTCAGATTTTTAAATAATTTTAAGAACCTGTCTGGGATCTCCACATTTCATCCATTTTTACCTCTTTTCCGCCGATACTGCGTCATTCGTCGTTCATTTAGCCCTGCTAAACCTCACTCCTCCTTACTTGTATCCACTAAAAAGAGGTAAAAACCATCTAAAATAGAGATCTCAGACAGGTTCCGAGTAAGGCATTGACAATTTAGCGAAAAAGGGCAATATGAGGACATAGGAAAAAAATGTTGAGCCCATATATTGTGGCTAGCAGAGGACATTCTTATCAGGCCTTAATTGTTTCAAAAATATTGATATAAATGAGGGTGGGGAAGAAAACTCTTAGCGTCGTAGTTTATGCACTACAGCTAGCGGAGGGGGTTTTTCAGTCACATGGAACAGTAGAAGCAAACCATTTACGGTTACCTTTCTTGTTCTTTTTTATTTGAACAAAAAAACTCTTCTCCACATGGGTCCTATAAGGCAACTCTAAAAAATTAAGGGGAGATAATTGAATAAAGTCTGGAGAAGTCCTCCGGCCACTTTGGCTCCGGAGGCGAATCAGAACCCTATATTCCAAATTCCAAATAATGTTTAGAGTTTAGAATTTGATCATTAGAAATAGATTTGCATCAAGTAGGCAGCTGTAAAGTGGAAGAAATTGAACAGATTCTTACCCCAACGCATCCCCCAAATACTGAATCGCCTCCGCCACATGCTTACTCCCAACCACCTCCTCCTGTCCCAAATCCGCAATCGTCCGACTGACTTTGATCGCCTTAAAATAGCTCCTCGCCGACAAACTCAACTGATTCGCTGCACGATCTAAAAGCGTTTTTGCCGCAGGCTCCAAGGGACACAATTTTTCCACCAAAATACTGTCCATCTCCACGTTTTTTCTAATGTTTAGACCCTCAAATCGTTTTTTCTGAAAATCATAAGCCGCATTCACACGTTGCTTCACAGCTGATGAGGACTCTCCCACCATTTTCCGACCCGTTAGAGACTTATAGTCCACTGGTTCAATCCTCAAATGGATGTCAATTCGATCCAAAAGAGGTCCAGACAATTTTTTATAATACCGTTGAACCTTCCAAATGGGACACTCACAGCGGCCTTTATATTTTTCCACATTATAATAGCCGCAAGGACAAGGATTCATCGCCGCCACCAAAGTGAATTGAGCCGGATAACAAATGGTCCCCCGTGCCCGACTGATGGTAATCTGTTTATCCTCCATCGGCTGCCTCAAAACCTCCAAAACTTGAGTGGGAAATTCAGCAATCTCATCCATAAAAAGAATTCCCCGGTGTGCCAAGGTGATCTCTCCCGGCACCGGCACGGTGCCTCCCCCCACAATGCTCACGGCTGAGGCTGTGTGGTGAATCGGGCGAAAGGGTCGACTAGTGATCAATGGCTGGTCGGTGGGTAACAATCCTGCCACAGAATAAACCTTGGTCACCTCCAGCATTTCTTCTTGCTGCATGTCGGGCAAAATACTGCGTAAGGCCTTGGCCAACATGGTCTTGCCTGAACCCGGTGAGCCATTTAAAAGCACATTGTGACCCCCTGCCGCTGCGATTTCCATGGCGCGTTTAGCCTGAATCTGACCTTTAACCATCGCCATGTCAAAGCCCACTGGGCTCACATGCGAGCTTTTCTTTAATTGTAGGGGTATGACCCCCAATTCCCCATTCAAATGCATGATAGCCTCCTCCAAATCCACCACAGGCACGATTTTAATCCCTCCAACGATGAAGGCTTCCTTCGCATTCTC
Source organism: bacterium (assembly GCA_030426875.1). Taxonomy (GTDB): domain Bacteria; phylum Patescibacteriota; class Gracilibacteria; order UM-FILTER-43-11; family UM-FILTER-43-11; genus JAUHWS01. The sequence continues at coordinate 2,469 of JAUHXI010000115.1, read as the reverse complement.
TTTGGGAACAAAGACCGATTCAAAGCCCCATTTTTTCGCAAATTCCACCGTCGCCAAAATCCCCGGAACCGGCCTGAGCTTTCCATTTAAGGCCAATTCTCCCACAAAAATATGCTTGGTCAGGTCTTCCACCTCCACCCGACCCGAAAAAGCCACCAATCCCATGGCCATCGGCAAATCATAGCGCGTTCCCACTTTTTTAAGACTGGCTGGGGCCAAATTCACAATGATGCGCCCTCGCGGCAATGGAATGCCTGTATTTTTGACCGCACTCATCACCCGCTCCTTCGCCTCCTGAACGGCCGCATCTGGCAAGCCCACCATCGAAAAAGCAGGAGTAGATCGCCGTGTGTCGATTTCAATTTCAACCAATTCACCCTCCAACCCAGATAAGGCAATGGTGTAGATTTTTGATAGCATGATGAGTCTGATTAGATTGACGAACTTTGAACAGAGGATTGGAGATTTATGATTTGCCTATTAAGCAAAATCTCAAATATAAAATCCTTTGTTCGCTACTTCATCAAATCAATAAAAAAAGCCCTAACGACCGAAGAAAAAATTTCTCCAGCCCCTAAAACTAGTACTCATCACGTACAGCCTCATTATACATTTTTTAGGTTAAAAGTCAAGGATTTTACAGTCCAAAACCCTCTTTGAGACGCTTGGCTACCTCCCCCGCACTCAAATCCGCATTATTGATTTTTAAATAATTCTCCCGCTCAATCTCTCCCGGTTTAGAATTGGTGCGAAGCTTTTTCATACCATCCTTCAAATAAGCCTCCGACTTTTCCATATCTCTCTTCGTTGGCTTATGTTCCAATCGATGAGACGTCCGATTCCGCTTCAATCGTTCCTCTAAGCTCGCCTCTAGTTCCACAAAATAAACCTCCCCACCTTTCGACTCAAAAATCTCACAAATGTGGTCGATGTATTCCTGTTCTTTTGGGTCATTTAAATCCCACAAATACGTAAAAATCAATCCCTCCAAATCACTTTTAGCCACCGCCTTAAACATTTCCTCCCGAAACAAAGTGACCAGTTCTCGAGCCGTCTTGGTTCCATAATCAAAAAACGGCGCCACCAATTCGATGGTCATATGGTTGTGAAAGAGTTTTAGGCCGGTGATTTTATCCAATTCATGCCCAACAGTCATTTTCCCCACCGCTTGTGGGCCGAAGATGAGGATGAATTTCATGGGTAATTGGTTATGTGGATTTCCTAATCTGCCTTTAGCCTAATTTTACTCCACATCAGTTCACATTCCAATACCTTGAATACCTATAGTAAAGCCAAGATTTTTAATTTGACATAAAAAATATTATGATGTATAGTGCGAGTCCAAATTTAATTTTAAATAAATGAATACACACACAGTTTCTAACCCTGAAAACAGTGGAATTAATCCAACTGTGCAGGCAGCTTTGCTTGCTGCTTTTGATGAAGGTTTAGATAGGCAGGTAGTCACAATTAAAGAAGGAATAGCCCTAATTTTGTCCAGGGCAGATGAGAGTGTCCTTCTACATTCAGTTGAAGTGGGACAGGGTGAGGAAGGCCACAAAATTTCCTTAACACCTGCTGCAGCTGAGGAAGGGGCACTCGAAGGTGAAAGGGCAAATATTGCCACTGCAGCCCGTGACTTTCTTGATGTTCAATTTAGCCAACCAAATTATTCTGACCTAGAAGAAGGCCCTGGAGCATCAGAGATCATAGAAACAATTTTTAATTGCATCAGGAGTGTAATATTTGATTTAGGCAATAATGCACAAGAGCAATTTCATGTACGCAAAACAGGTGTTAAGGTTGTATTTTTTAAAGGCGAAGGGAGAGACTTTCACGATCCAAATTATCTTATGTATGAAATAATTGTTACCCTCCCTAAAAGGGGAACTATTAAATTTTCCTTTGCTTTAAAAAATCCTGGAGGCCGAGGGATAGTTGAACGCGGAGTTAGAATTACCTACACTAAAATAGGTAAAAATGATGAAAGAATTCCAAAAAATTCCAAAAAATTCCTTGGGTTGATTGCAAAGCAACTTACCTATCTAAGGACCGAAAGAGAATATGATAAAGACAATGAGGCTAGCATTGCCGATACTAGAGGTAAGTTAACTGCTGCAGTAGAAGCATATTTAGACGCTGAAGATGAGGATAGTTTTTAAAGTGGAATGAAAATCAAAAATCACCGATTTTTTGTTATCTAATCATCAATCATTTTTTAAATACCTCCGTCCCCCTTGCCCCATCCTTCACCTGCCACTCCCCCGACGCCTCAATCTGATCCCGAATCTCATCCGCTTTGGCCCAGTCTTTATTCCGACGGGCTTCATTCCGTTCCTCAATCCATTGCATGATTTCAGGTGGAAGTTCGACATGCTCCTCCTCCCCTAATTTAAGGCCTAAAACACGATCCATTTCCAAAATAGTGGACAGTTTGTCGAGATTGTCTAAATGTTTGTCATCCAACAT
>JAUHXI010000114.1 GCA_030426875.1 bacterium | reverse complement strand
TTAAGGGGTAGGCGGGCAGAGGTTGCGGAGCTAGGTCTAGATCTAGATGATCTTGTTCAAGAGGCTGCGATGGTGTTGATAGAAAAAGTTAGAAATGGGTTTGATCCAGATAAGGATTGTAAAGTATTAACCTATGCAGGAATTTCGATGCGAAGAAAGGTAAGTCATCTAATGGAGATGAGAGATAAAAGGAGTAAAGTTTTCTGTTCTATGGATGTGGTGAGTGAAGCACATTTAGAAGATGACTCTACTCTAAGTGATTTAGATAAAATGATGGATATTCAGACAGCTTTAGACTGGTTTTATTCCCAACTTAGAAGCGAAGAAGTTAGGGGGGAAATTGAAAATGATGAAATTCTTCGAATTGTGGTTGAGGATCACATTTTTGAGGGGGTGGAAATAAAAGATTTAGCAGAAGAATCAGGTTTAAATACAAGAAGACTAAGGAGATATCGCGAAAGATGGCAGGCTAAAATGAAAAAAAGACTAGAAAGAAGTGGAATAGACCTTCTTTCTAGAGACTATAGGAAACCTTCACTATTGCAAATGCTTAGAAATAAGTCCAATGTTTCAGTCTAAAGCTGAGGCTTCTTCAAATGCCATTCTGTCGCCTTCTCAAATGCATGTCCCACCTGAAACAACTTCCCTTCCTCAAATTGATTGCTTACAATCTGCATTCCAATGGGGAGCCCAGATGCGCTGAGGCCAGCTGGAACTGATAAGCCACAAATTCCCGCCAAATTGATTGGGGTCGAAAGTACATCCACCATGTACATTGCCATGGGATCATTTGATTTTTCGCCAATCTTAAATGGTAAAATGGGCGAAACCGGTGCAATCAGTGCATCGCATTTTTGAAATACCTCCTCAAATTCTTGTTTCATGAGCGCTCGAACTTTGGCTGCTTTCAAATAAAACGCATCATAATAGCCGGCACTCAAGGCGTAGGTTCCCAGCATGATCGCTCGTTTCACTTCATCCCCAAATCCTTCCGAGCGGGATTTCATGTAAATCTCCTCGAGCTCCTTGGCCTGATCTGTGGCATGGCCATATTTGATGCCATCGTAGCGAGACAGGTTGGTGCTGGCTTCGGATTTGGCTAAAATGTAGTAGGTTGGAATCGCGTATTTGGTCAACGGCAGACTCACCTCAACAATTGTTGCGCCTAATTTTTTCATGACGTCAACGGCTTCCATCACTGCATCAGAGACTTCTTTTTCAACCCCTTCTCCAAAATATTCTTTTGGTAAGCCAAGTGTCATCCCAGTCAAATCTTCCTTCAAAAACTCCGAATAATCTGGAACTGGTGTGTCGACGGTGGTGGCGTCTTTCATGGACTGCCCTGCGATCACCTGTAAAACCAGTGCCGCATCTTCTACTGTTTTGGTCATGGGCCCACTGGTGTCGAAGCTGGAGGCGTATGGGATACAACCATGACGAGGCACACGGCCATAGGTCGGTTTCAGTCCAACAACTGAGCAGAAACTGGCCGGTTGCCGAATGGACCCTCCGGTATCGGTTCCGATGCTAAAAACGGATTGATCGGCTGCCACACTGACCGCAGGCCCTCCAGACGAACCTCCAGGAACATAGTCAGTGTTCCACGGGTTGCGACTGGAGCCAAAATAGCTGTTTTCGCAACTCGATCCCATGGTAAATTCATCGGTGTTGGTTTTTCCTAAAAGAATGGCACCTCCATCTAAAAGCCGATCATAAAGGTGGGCGTTGTATGGTGGTGTAAAATTTTCTAGCATTTTAGAGGCAGCCGTGGTTTTGATGCCATCCGTACAAATGACATCTTTCAGATTCATGGGAATGCCAGAAAGTGGACTTGAAAAATCCCCCGCTTCATCGATTTTTTTTGCCTGCCTCAGGGCAACTTCCTCAGTCACCGTAATAAAAGCATTGAGGGTTTCGTCCGTCTGCTTGATGCGATCTAGGTACGATTGAGTCAGTTCAGTGCACGTAAACTTTTTGTCGCGGAGGGCAATTTGGGTTTTTTTGATGCTTAAATCTATCATAGGTATTCAGTGTTTAGCGGTCAGTGGTCTGTGCTGATCAGAAAAAGTCTGACCACTGACCTCTTATCTCTGACCACTCATAAGATGTTATTTACTTTAATCATTCCTTTTTCAATGGTTTGGGGTGATTGGGCTAACAGTAGGGACGCAAGATTTTGCGTCTCTATCTGATCTGCATAAACCATGTTATCAATCCCTGTGATTTGAGCGATGGGTTCGATATTAGAGGTGTCCACCTCTTCTAACATTTTTGCATTGTCTACAATTTGCTGAAGTTGAGGTAGGAATTTTTCAGCATCCTCCTCTGACATTTCTAGTTTTGCTAAATGAGCGATGCGTTTGACATCTGCTTTGGTCAGTTTAGATTGATTGTCATTTGAGTTTGAATCCATTTGAAAGTGATGGGGATTGAGTGTATAAATAGAATAGGGGATGAGGGAGAATTTTTCAAGAACTATATTGAGTGGTTAGTGGTGAGCGGTCAGTTCATAACTCAATTAGGGATCGTGAATGTTGAATAAAAATAAATGGAAAAAATCAAAAACCTCAACACCGTTAGTCAATTTTTATTCTTTTTGATGGCTTTTTTGTACATCGCTTTGGTGTTGGCTTTCCGCAATGGATTCATGGCTGATTTGAATGTGGTTTTGATGCGTGTTTTGGACTTGCCTTTTGCTTTCATTGCTTTGGTTTATGGGGGGAGTACGTTAGCCCTTCAGTTCAGCTTTGACAAGGGGGGGAATTTGAAGAGTTTTGGATGGAGTGTGGGTATTTTTGTCGTTTGTTTGGGTCTTTTTACAACGGTGGCGATTATTAATTTTGCCTTTCCTGCTGTGATGTGAGGCATCTACACTTGACTTTTAGCATTTTTTGGTCTATCCTTAATACAAAAAAAAGCTTTCGGCCGGGGTTTATAAGCCCCAAATTGGCGGAGAGTTTTTTTTGCGTCTACATGGGAAAAACAGATATGAAATCTTTTCGGCCCGTTTGTTTATTCTCCTTCACTTGAACGAAAAAGACTTCTCGGTTATCGATTACTCCTTTAAAGCGGTGTAGTATTTCAGATTTTTTATCTACATTTTCTTTTGATATGGGAACAATATCTGTTTTTTTGAGGAGTTCAATTGCGCAATTAAAAAATTTTAGACGTCTGATTTTATCTTTCATATTTAATTTTTCATTTAAATGGTGCCAAAATAAGCTTAAGAAGATTTTTTCTTTACCAAAATAACTCGAGCGAATATAGGGCCTTCTTTTAGTGCCTTTTTTTATTTTTTTATAAATTTGTGAAGCTTTTTTATAAATTTCAGAATAACTTGAGCCACTCAATTTCTTAGCTTTTTTAACGACATAAACATTTGAGACGTTCATAAAATAGCAGGGGATCATAAAGACCAATGCTAACTTAAACGTAGGTAAAAATCATCGACTAGGTTTAAAATTAAATGAAACTTATTTAAAAAATTCCAATGTGAGATTTTTATTTAGATCCTAGACGAACTCTTAGAATACGCAAGTCACAAATTTTCATTCCTCAGCTCAGTGTTCGTCAATTGTATTGTATTTTAGCCAATCAATACCCTAAAGTGCTCCTCATCATGACCTCTAAAGTCTCCAAGGCGAGCCCAGGTGATTTGAATTTTAAACAGATTCATTTCTCCTGACTCAATTTTACCAGCTGGAGGTGGCCAGTCTACTTTACCACTCAGTGCTTTTACTAAAAGGTTGAAGGTCGTCCGGTTTTCTTCGACATCTTCAATTTTTGTGGCGACTCCATTCATTTGCAAGGATTTTTGCCCTGCAACATCCTGCAATACCATGGCCACTTTGGGATTTTTGAGAATGTTTTGAGATTTTTGAGTGTTTTGTGGTGCAAAAAAACAGATTTCCAACGCTTCATTTAGGGCAAAGTAAATCAGGGCAGCATGAGGGTTGCCATCTTCTGAAATGGTGGAGAGGCAAATGCTTGGGCTTTCTTTTGTAAATTCTTCAATGAGGCTGCGAATGGTTTGATTCATGATTTTTTAGCTAGACTGCTTATAATTTGGGGCGTCTTTGATCACCATCACATCATGGGGATGACTCTCTTTTAATCCTGCATTTGAGATTCGAACAAATTTAGCCTTCGCTTGAAAGGTTGAGATATCCTTAGCTCCTACATAGCCCATGCTAGAACGAAGTCCGCCGACCATTTGAAAGATCTCGTGGGCAACGGGTCCTTTGTAAACAATCTGTCCTTCGATGCCTTCAGGTACGTATTTGGCCTCTTCTTTGACCTCCGCTTGACCGTAGCGCTCTTTACCACCCCCTGCCATGGCGCCCATGCTGCCCATGCCACGGTAGGCTTTAAAAGTTTTACCTTCGTGATAGATAAGCTTTCCTGGACTTTCTTTGGTGCCTGCAAACAGAGAGCCGAGCATGACGGTTGAGGCGCCCACCGCAATGGCTTTAGCAACGTCTCCTGAAAGCTTGATGCCGCCATCAGCAATGACGGGTAGGTCGTATTTTTTGGCTTCTTTGGCACAGGTTTGGACGGCGGTGAATTGGGGGGCTCCGATGCCGGTAACAACCCGTGTGGTGCAGATGGAACCTGGTCCAATGCCAACTTTGACGGCATCAACTCCTGCTTTTGCTAGGGCTTTGACGGCTTCTACGGTGGCAATATTCCCTCCGATCACATCAATTTTTTTGTAGTTCTTTTTGATGTATTTAACGGTGTCAATCACCCCTTTGGAATGACCGTGTGCAGTGTCTACAACCAACACATCCACGCCTGCGTTGACTAATTTTTCAACTCGCTCTTCCATGTTGCTTGCTGGACCCACCGCAGCGCCGACACGCAACCTTTTTTCTGAGTCTTTGGAGGCTTCGGGATAAAGTTTATTTTTTTCGATGTCTCGCCGGGTCACCATGCCCCTTAATTTCATGGATTTTTTGCTTTCGATGATGATTAATTTGCTGTGCTTGCTCTCTTCCAAAAGATCGTTGGCTTGACTGAGGGAGATGCCTTCTTCCGCAGTGAAAAGGTCGGCAGCCTTTGTCATGCGTTCTTTGACTTTTTGTTGGCCGTGTTTGTGGATGAAGTAGTCGTTGGCGGTGATCAGCCCCATCAATTTACCATTGGGTTTTCCGTTGTTGGTTATTGGAACGGCTTTATAGCCATGATTTTTTCGAAT
>JAUHXI010000113.1 GCA_030426875.1 bacterium | reverse complement strand
GTGAATCCAAATGGGGCATGTGATTCTTTTGCAATCCAAGAAAAACAATCGCCATGATCACCACAAAAATCAAAATGATCTCACCGATTGAATGCAACTCACCTAAAAAAATAAACCCCATAAAAACAATGGAAATGGTGGTGAGCGCCTTTTTAAACGAGTCAGCAATGCCCACTGGTAAAAAACGAAACGAGGCAAAGGAGCCCCATAGCCCTAAAACTGCCGTAAAGCCCATCAATAAAAGCTGAGGCCAGAACTCAAAAACTGCCAGAATTTCCTGACGCGAAGCTAAAAAAAGAAGAGGAAGGAGGGTGACAACAAAGGTGATGTTTCGATAAAAACTGATGTCTAAGGCGTCCACTTTTCTAGAAATATGAGCCAAAAAAGCCATTTGAATGCCATAACCGATCATAGAGGTGAGAGCGAGGAGGTAGAACATTCTTAATTTTAAATTCTAAATATTATTTGGAATTGCAACCATGGCTAATTTAGGTCAGACCCCCTCTTGAGAAAGAGGGCTGGGGAGATTTTATAATAGGCTTAGAATTTAGAAATTGGAAATTCCAAACAGAAAAGTATAAAAAATTAAGAATTAATCAAGCCGTGCAGCTTCTTCCAATCCTCAATTTCCAAATCCTCGGCCCGTACACTGGGGTCCAGCTTGGCTTGATGGAGCAAATCTCGAATCTCAGAAGGCTCTTTATGAAGGCCTGCTCCCAGTGAATTGCTCAATTTCTTCCGCTTTTGACTGTAGCCAAATTTTACAATCCTTAAAAAGTCTTTCAGTTCTGAATTTGGAACCAGAGGTTCGGGGTAAACGGTGATCTGCAAAATGGCTGAGTTTACTTTTGGGGACGGATGAAATGAGGTCGAGGGAACGGTCGCAATGTATTTGGCGGACCCTTGTACGGCGGTTTCCATGGTCACAAAACTTCGGCCTTTGAGGGAGCACATTTTTTCGGCCACTTCTTTTTGAACCAAAAGGACCATCAATTTTGGCCTGAGTTCCGCTTGTAAAAAATGCCGGATCACGGGAGAGGTGATGTAATACGGGATGTTGGCCACGACTTTGTAATGCTCTTTTAATTTTAAATCCTCAATTTTAAGTTTTAAAATGTCGTCGTGAATGAGGGTTAGATTTTCAGTGAGTGGGAATTGAGCTTTGAGCAAATCAACCATGTCGGCATCAAGTTCGATGGAGGTGACGTGGCCGGCGTTTTGGATGAGTTGTTCGGTTAAGAACCCTGTTCCAGGACCGACTTCGACCACATGATCACCGTCGTACAAATCGGCGGCTTCGATGATTTGATCGAGGACTGCTTCATCCACTAAAAAATTTTGGCCCAGGGCTTTTTTGGCCCAGAGCCCTTTGGATTGGAGGAGTATTTTGAGTTGGTCGAGTTTGGACATATTTTTGGTTAATTCGCTTTATATTCTATCTTAAAATTAATGAAGCGTCATGTTCCGCGACAGATCGATGGTCGTCTTTAATATCAGAAGTATTTTGGTCATTTATTTACATTGTCAGCCAGACTACACAATTCATTCTCTTTTTACTGGCCATTTAATTTTTCATTTTTTAAGCGGCTATTGTATTGTACGGAAGCAAGACTGGGTTTATATTAGCATTGGCAGTAATTATAAATAAATGAGTATACCAAAACCTAGCAAGGCTTTTATTCAATTACTTTTTGAAAGCCTAGAAAGCGAGCGGTATAAATTAGTGAAATCTAGAAACACATTGGTGCAGAAATTTGAATATGGCACCTATAATATTGTTGTATGCTTTGCTGGACGTCCGCTTTTACATTTAGACTATGATGTTTGTATAACTTTTGACAAAATAAAAAACTTTATTTTAAAAAATAAGCTAACTCATTCTAATAAATATACTGTTACTAAATGGAATTTGGCGTATAAAGATCAAAGAATGACAGGTTTGGAGTTAAAAAAATTATATGATGAGAATTATAAATACACCCTTGAATCATTAAATCAATCGCTCACAGTATTTCACCAATACATTAAGCCATTAGTCGATGATTTTAAAAGTACATTATTTGATTATAAATCTTTATACGAATATATAGCTATTCAGAACCCAATGTATCTTGACCCTAAAAGTAAGTATCATTTTATGCCTAATTTAAAAAAAGTATTGGTTTGGCTAATTCTAATTTACAACTTTAATAAGTCTGAATATGAAAATCTTTTTGAGCAATACTATGAAGCGTATAAAAAAACCAGTGATAATGAATTATTAAGGACTAAAAATTTAGCAAGTTTAAATTTTTTAAAAGAAAATATGTTGAAATTATAACCCAAGGTTGGAATTATGAATGGAGATCGCTGAAGTCAATCCGCAGAATTGCTCCAGCTTTTTGGTTTTTATTTAGGTGTAGGATTGTTCCAGTAAGGAGGTAATTTCTCGATAAAATAATTACGTAATTAATTACGTAATTATTTGGAGAGGGTGATGAAATATTCCTAAAACGGAAACTCCTCCTCAGAGTTTTCAGGAAGTGGAGGGGTGGAAGGTGGCGAAGTTGAAGTTGAGCTGGAAGTCGATTCTATCTTTTGAACCGGCGCAATGTTTGCCGCAAATTTCTTGATCCCATGAAACCGATTGTCAAAGGCCACCGTGATCAAATCGCCTCGCCGCTCCACAATCATCCCCTCCCCATAACTCGGGTGCCGGACCCGATCCCCATCCGCAAAACGATGCTCGCCAATTTTGACCTCAGCGGTCTGAACGGGTTGGCTTTTCTTGTAACTAGGTTGGGAGAAAGTCGTGAATGAAGATTCATTCACCCCCACGGTTTGAATGAGCGCCTCTGGAATGTCTAACACAAAGCGCGACAGCTTGTTGATTTGAAAATCCCCATACAACATGCGTCGCTTGGCGGCCAACAGGTAGAGCTTTTTCATCGCCCGCGTCACCCCCACATACATGAGCCGCCGCTCCTCTTCCATTTCTTGTTCGTCGAAAAGCGAGCGGGAATGGGGAAAGATCGACTCCTCACAACCCGCAATAAAAACATAAGAATACTCCAACCCCTTCACCGAATGCAGCGTCATCAAGGTCACCAAACTTTCTTCGGAATTGATGCGATCCGTGTCTGCCACCAACGCCACCTCTTCCAAAAATGAAGCGAGGGCGATGTCAGACTCCAGCCCATCGTACTTGGAAGACACCGAAATCAACTCCAGAATATTCTCGTAACGCATCTCCCCTTCTTCAGTTCCGTCTTTAAGATAACCCTCATAATTGATGTCTTTGACGACTTGCCGGATCAATTCCGACACCGATTTTTGCTGAGCCTCCATCCCCCATTTGGTAAACAGGTGCCAAAAGTTTTTGAGATGATTTTGAGTTTTTGAATTGATCGCCTGCACCATTTCGATGTGATTCAGAACTTCAGAAAGACTGAGGGAGCGGCCCAGCGCAAAGGCCTGGAGCTTTTGAACCGTGGTCTGACCGATGCGGCGAGTGGGCACATTGATGATGCGCAGCAAGCTGTCAGTGTCTTGTGGATTGATCAAAACGCGCAGGTAGGCCAGCAGGTCTTTGACTTCTTTTCGAGCGTAAAATTTGACCCCCCCAATCACCTTGTAGGGCAGGCCAAAGCGGAGGAGGGATTCTTCCAAAATCCGAGACTGAGCATTGGTCCGGTATAAAATCACCATGTCAGAAGGCTTGACCTCCTCTTTGTCTCGGAGTCGTTCAATTTCTCGCGCAATGCGGAAGGCTTCATCTTGCTCAGTGTCGGCATGAATCACCTCGATCAAATCCCCACCTTCTTGCTCCGTCCACATTTTTTTTACCTTGCGCTGGGTGTTTTTATCGATGACCGCATCCGCTGCGTCCAAAATAACCTGGGTACTGCGATAATTTTGTTCGAGTTTAATGATCTTGGCCTCAGAATAATCTTTTTCAAAATCAAGGATGTTGCTGATGTCAGCCCCTCGAAAAGCGTAAATAGACTGGTCCGAATCGCCAATCACACAAAGGTTCCGGTACTTGTTGGCCAAAAGCTTAACGAGCGTATACTGGGCATGATTCGTATCTTGATATTCATCCACGTTTAAATAGCGCCAGCGTTCGTGGTATTCCTCTAACACTTCTGGATGTTTTTGAAATAAGTGGACCACCAACATGATCAAATCATCAAAATCCACCGCATTATTTTCCTTCAAACGTTTTTCGTAAGCGGAATAGAGTTCGGCAATGGACCGTTCAAAATGATTGCCCGTCTTAGCATCAAACACAGCAGCGGTTTGGAGTTGGTTTTTAGCTTTGGAAATCATCCCTAAGACCAGCTTGGGCTTGATTTTTTCGTTGTCGATATTGGCTTCTTTAATGAGTCGCTTCATCAGCCCCTGAGTATCGGTGGTGTCGTAAATGACGAAGGATTTATTCCGTCCTGCTTTTTCATAATGCTTCCACAAGATTTTCAAACAGATGGAGTGAAAGGTTCCAATCATGGGCTGGCGACTTTCCTCACCAAATTCAGTTTGCAGGAGGATTTTAACCCGTTGCTTCATTTCATTGGCCGCCTTGTTGGTGAAAGTGACGGCCAGAATCTGCCACGGTTGGGCCATACCTTGCTGAATCAGGTTGGCGATTCGATACGTGAGGGTGCGGGTCTTCCCACTCCCCGCCCCTGCCACAATCAAAAGGGGGCCATTTAGGGTTGTGGCTGCCTCACGTTGCCGGTCATTAAGATGCTCTAAAAAACTCATGAATCTACTTTATCATGTTTGGAGCAGGTGTATAATGAATTTAACTCATCAAATCTTGCTCATGAAAAATAATGTAGTTGTTTATCAAATCAAAGGAGGGGCCATTAAGTTGAAGGGTGATTTTAAGCAAGAAACCATTTGGGCTACTCAAGCTCAAATGGCTCAATTATTTGACACCAGCCCTCAGAACATCACAACTCATTTGAAGAACGTATTTAAAGAGGGTGAATTATCCGAAAAAGCAACTTGTAAGGATTTCTTACAAGTTCAAAAAGAGGGAAAAAGAGAGGTAAAGAGAAAGCAAAAGTTCTACAACTTAGATGCTATCATTTCAATTGGATATCGAATCAACTCGATCGCTGGAACAAAATTCCGTCAATGGGCCACTAAAACCCTCCGCACCCACATCACTCAAGGCTACACGATTAACAAATCTCAGGTCAAAAAGAATTATGAATCATTCATGAAGGCGGTTTCGGAAGTGGCACACTGCTTGAAGGGCGTTGCGGCCAATTTCGGTGCCGTGCAGGTCACCGAACTCGC
>JAUHXI010000112.1 GCA_030426875.1 bacterium | reverse complement strand
GGATCGGCTTGTTGGCACCCATCGGCAGGAACAGCCCGTCACCCATTCCGATGAGCTTCTCTGCGCCCTGCTGGTCGAGGATGACCCGGCTGTCGGTCAGGGACGAAGTGGCGAATGCCAGCCGGGACGGCACGTTGGTCTTGATCAAACCGGTCACGACATCGACGGATGGACGCTGAGTGGCCAGCACTAGGTGAATACCGGCCGCACGGGCCATCTGGGTGATACGCACGATGGCGTCCTCGACGTCACGCGGCGCGGTCATCATCAGGTCGGCCAATTCGTCGATCACGATCACAATTTTATGGAGGGGTTTTTCTTCTCCTTCATTGTGTTCTTTGATGTTTTTGTAGCCTTTTTCTGCTAGGTCGGTGTAGCGGCGGTTCATTTCGGCCACGGCCCATTTTAGGGCAGAGTGGGCTTTGTCTGGATCGGTGATGACAGGGGTCAAAAGGTGGGGGATTCCATTGTATGGTGTCAATTCCACGCGTTTTGGATCCACCATGATGAATTTCAAATCCTGTGGTGAATTCTGATATAAAAGGCTTAATAGGAAGGTGTTCATTCCCACGGACTTACCAGAACCTGTGGCACCAGCGATGAGTAGATGGGGCATGGAGCCCAGGTCATCAATCACAGGCTGACCTGATACGTCTCGCCCGATCACAACGCGGAGCTTGGAGTCGAAACTATCGAATTCTTCACTCTCCAACATTTCACGCAAGTGTACGATCATGCGCTTGTCGTTGGGCACTTCAATCCCTACTAAGGGTTTGCCAGGGATGGGGGCTTCGATTCTAAGGGCTTTGGCTGCCAATGCTAGGGCTAAGTCATTCTTGAGTCCGGTGATTTTATTGAGCTTCACCCCTTCATGTGGTTGTAGGGTGTACTGCAGCACGGTTGGGCCGATGTTCACATCTTTCATGGTCACATCAATCCCAAATTGACCCAGTTTTCCTTTGATTTTTTCTGCATTTTGCTTGAGGATTTTGTCACTCACATAGACCTCCGAACTGTCGGAGCTTAGCAACTCTAGGCCTGGTAATTCCCAACCAGAGTAGTCCGTTTCATCTTGCTTCATTTGAGCCACCTCCTTCTTTTCCTTCTTTTTGACTTTGTTGGGCTTGTTGATTTCTAACTCTTTAAAAATCTTGTCTTCGACTTTCTTCTCATTTTCTTTGACGGTGGCCACTTCTTCTTTGTCTCCTTTGCTCAAAAGGGGTTTGACGATATTGAGTTCTTCGTCACTCTGTTTGTCAGGAAGGGGACTGATTTTTTTGGCTTTTTTTCTTGGTTCTAGGCTGATGGCGCGGTCAGGACTGAGCCAGCTCAAAATGTCTCGGAAGGAGATCTCGAAGGTCATCAAAAAACCAATGAGGAGTAAGACAACGAGGACCACTTTTGCCCCGGTGTCAGAGATGGTATAGCGTAGAAAAATAGAGCTTGAAAAGCCCACGTAGCCTCCAAATGCCTCCACTTGATCGAGCATGGTGTCCATGCTGGTCCGCAGATGGACGAGTCCCAAGCTGGAAAACATCAGGAATAAGATGCCGACGTAGCGGGTAAAATCTAACCTCACACGGTGAGAAAAGAACAAAGTGAGGCCAAGGGTCAAAAAAAGAATGGGTAATGCAAAGGCACCTATTCCAAAAAGCAGGCCAAGGTAGGTGTTGAGCCAGGTACCCACGATGCCAGCTTTACCAGCGATCACCAGGAAGAAGATGATGGCTAATCCAAAATAGATCACCGCTCCCACTTCGCGAGCGATGCCGGATTCTAGTTCAATCTTGAGTCCTTTTTTTTTGGAACGCGTGGTTTTTTTGGACGCGAGCTTTCGTTTGGCCATTTTTTGTTTGTTTACGGAGGGATCTTAGCACAAATTGACCTTTTTTTCAATGCCTAGTCAATTGTAGGGACGCGATCCATCGCGTCCTTACAATGGGGTTCAGACTTGAGGGGTAAAAACAGGTCAAAGCCCCTCCTTGGCTAAGGAGAGGTTGGGGTGGTCATGTTGAAGTCATTCCTATTCTTTTTAGCATAAAAAGAATCTCCGGCAGGCTGAATCAAATAGGCTGACTGCCCTAAAGCTCTTGCTTTTTCCCAAAAAATAGGCTAGGGTTTAGCCTCATTCATTTAACCGTTTGCCTTCCCGGTGACGGATGGAATTTTTTCAATCAAGCCAAAAACGTTTGCCAGGAACACGATATAAAGAGGTTTATGACCAGGCTTTTGAGCATTATAAAAAAATCAAAAAACGAACCAAGCGACAGCCTTATGTCCGTTCTGAGTATTTTGGTAAACAGAAGGTGTTTTTGAACTTATTTTGGTTGCATTTGGATCAAAAAAACTGGAGAGATAGGGCCAGAAGACTCAGGTACTTTATTGCCGCAATCGATTTAATTAAGAATTCAAAAATTGCTCCAAAATCAGTGTTTAATCCTAATAAAAAAACAGAGCTATTACATCGATTTTTTGGAAAAACAAAAGATAATTATCCATTCATTCTTCAAGTTAAGGAAAATTTAAACACAAAAAGAAAATATTTCATTTCAATATTTCCCAAATAGAAAAAACCCTTCTGCCCCGTGTGGTGCGAAAACCACGGCGAAAGGATTTTCTCATTGGTCTGACTGTATCGATTTTAGCAAATAAAGTCAAGTCCAAGATTGTGCAATAGTTGAAAAAACCCCTCCGCCAGGTTGTAGTGTATAAACTACGGCCGAGAGACTTTTTCACTGCTTTTAGTGTAGCAATTTTTGAGAAAAAAGTCAAATTTTAACCCCCTTCTCATTTCACTTTTTCTTTGCCACTAATCGCTTTAAAACAGGCTTCATTTTCTTTTTTTCAGGCTTAGTTTTTTCAGATGTGGATGCTGTTTTTCCATCTAATTCTGTCTTAAATTCCAATTGGTAGATGTGGAGGAAGGAGAGGGTTAAGGTTAGGATGAAGGGGCCAAAAATTAGGCCTTTTAAACCGAATACGAAAGTGCCTCCTAAAAGTACGACCAATAAGGCCATGGGATTCAAAGCCGAAGAAGCGCCGATTAAATAAGGTTTGATGATGTTGTCCGCCGTGCCCACGACACCGATGCACCAGAGGCCAAAAATAATGGCTGCGATCCAGTTGCCGCCGATGAGCAGAATCACCAAAGCAGGGAGCCAAACCACCATGGTTCCAATGTAGGGGACGGGCGAAAAGAGCATGGCAATCACGCCCCAGAAGGCGGCGTTGCTGAAGCCTGCAAAATGAAAGGCGACCCCCACGAGTAGCCCTTGTAAGATGGCAGCACCAAAGATGCCGTAGATGATGCCGTAGCTTAGGTTGCCTAATTTTTGGAAGAGTTCTTCTCGGTGTGTTTTGGAGAGGGGGAGGAGGGATTTGAGGTAGCTGACGAGTTTGTCCCCATCTCTTAAAAAGTAGAAGAGGGCCATCAAAAAGACGATGACATGGATGAGGAAGAGGGATAGTCCTTTAAGAACATTGCTGGTTTGGCTGAGTAAAAAACTGCTGATTTGCCCCAGGCTGTCTTCGACGGTGGTCAGGAGTTCGTCGGTGGAGACGGGTAGGTAGCTAAAGATGGCTTCAATTCGATCGGCGAAGGGGAGGGCGGCGATGAATTGAGAGGGGTTATTGACGTCGTTTTCGGAGACGATTTGGGTGATGTTTTCTGACACGGCGGTGTAGGCGTCGCCAGCTTGTTGGCCGATGAAGACGGCGAAGAGGGTGAAGGGGAGTAGGACCACGACGGTGACGAGGATCATGGACATGATGGCCCCGAAGGTGCGGCTGAAGGAGAAGAGTTTTAGGACGCGTTTGTGGACGGGGTAGACGGCGGCGACTAGGATGCCGGCGATGAGGAGGTCGATGATGAAGGGGCTGGCGAAGATGATGAGGCTGACGAGGAGGAGGAGTAGGATGAAGACTAGGAAGCGTTTTTGGAAGTTGTTGGTGATTTTAGTGGTTGTCATGGTTCTCTTTTATTGGTTTTGTTTGGATTATAGCATGGATTTTTGAGGGAATTCTAAGTGCAAAATTCCAAATTACAAGCACCAAATTCCAAACTAAATTCAAAACTCCGAGCTCCAAATTCCAAAACAGAGCCCTGATCGCTGGAGCAGTTCTGCGGACTGACTCCAATGGCTCAATTCTAAATTCCATGCCCAGCCCTCCCCCTTGGGGGGAGCTAGAGGGGGCCTAATAGGCGAGAATGACGAAGGCAGGTGTATTTAAAATTTAAAATTAAAAACCCCTTGACACCTTTACAAATGTTTGCTAATATGGGCTCGCAAGTTTGCCCCACTCAACTCCATCATGAATCCTCCCCATGATTTCTCCACAATACATTCGCGTGCTCCTTATGTTTAAACTCCCACTTTCCTGTGGTGTGTAGTTTTGTGTGAATGTTTTATTCCAACTGACTATCCGCCATGAAGAAGGCGGTTTTTTTGTGGCTTGAAAAATAAGAATAATAAAGTTGCTCTTTAAAATCATCGTCAAACCACATCACTCTTTGTTTCTGAACTTTATTATTTGGGATTGAGGAGTGGTGTGGTCTCATCCCACACCCGCCTTCGAGGTTCACATGATCAAAAAAAATGACGCAGAAAAACACCCATGTCTCGTGCGCGCTGCTAAAATTCTCGACATCGGGCTTCTTCAGGCACATGCCTGCCACATCTTTGTCGCAACCTTGCGCGGAGACATGAAACAGAAGCGATGCAGAGAGATTCACAATCAGCGCGTGTGCAGCACTGAAGATTCGGGGAGCTTTCCCCGGGTCTCAGTCACGCTAGCTGACAAGACGGTTATCAAAATCGCTGGCCCCTTGGCCGCCATGGCCGAGGTTGTCAGGCTACTCTGTTGCCACATGAGCGGTAGCCAGAGGAGGAATGTGAGGCAAAATCGGAGCCGAGCATCCATTTTGCTCCAAATCGTCGATCAGATTGATCTGGAGCCCAATGAGAAGCTCATCACCTTCCTTGAGGAGGTAAATGAGTACTTCGGTTTTGACGATGAGATCACCCCCGGCCGCGCTAGCGCGGCTCCGGAGTGTCTTCGCGTCTCCCTCTAAAAAAGGGAAGGCAGGGGCCCCAAAAACGGTCGTGCGTCCGCCCCAGTGGCTGACGCGCGCATCCATTCGCTGGACCTTCTCGGTCACGGCGATCCGAGTCCACTTTTCCTTACGGGGGGAGGTGGACTTTAAACATGTCTAAAATTTTTAAAAAGTAGATTCTGAAGGCGGTAAAGTGTTGAAGCCCTTGACATTTTCCTAAAAATAAGTAAAATA
>JAUHXI010000111.1 GCA_030426875.1 bacterium | reverse complement strand
AAGCTTTAGTGAGCCAGGCGTAAGAATGGATCAATTTTCAGAATCTGTAACCTGGAGCAATGAATGGGAGCTCAAAAGCCGTGCGCTGAACACTTGTGAAAACGACGCATGGTCCGCCCCATTCAATCCAAGTTTTTGCGGTCAACTTTATCCCGGTCAAAAATTAACGCTAAACCTTTTTAATGACGATGCCAGCTCAGGCGCTCTGCAAATGAATCAGGTGAATGTGAATGAAGCCCAAATCAACACCCTCGCCATCAACCAATTTGAACTCAAGCTCCGATTGCCCAAAGACATCGTGACAAACAACGGCTTAACCGAATTGCAGATCGACAATGACCGGGATTACAACCCAAATACAGGCGAAGGTTTGAATGAGGATGGGGCCACAGGCTTCGATCCAGAATACGAACCAAACCCCTGCGGCTACAGTGATGGGGTGGCAGTGGATGATGACGATTGTGACAGTCGCGAAGATGAAGACAGTCGCGAAGACCCGGTTTTCCTCTGGAAAGTGATCGATGATCAAGGCCGCTCTTTTCAGCCGCTTCGAGGGTGCAAGGATGATCCCAATCACCTCACGCACCCGGATGATGAGAATGCGGGGCTTTGTGAAAAGAATTTTGTGCTGGGGAATGAGGGGGAGCTTTCGGTGAGCCTGACGGACCAAGACCTTGGCTTCAATCAAAAAAATGAGATTCAAAGCTTGGCTGAATTCTTAAATGAAGCGGACCCCAACAGCCAGCTTCAAATGGAAGTTTTGGCCATCACCCCTGCCATTGCTTTTGACATCTTCAAACCCTTTGACCAACAACAAATCACCTTTCCCTATTTTGAGTATGGGATTGAGTATCAGACAGCCATAGGCGACACGATTCCCTCCACTTATTTCAGTCTGAGGTCGGATGGTTATTTTCGAGATTTTAAACAGTCCATCACGACGAATGTGGTGCCAGGGGCAACGTCGACCCTATTGGATTTGACGATCATTCAGCAATAAAAAAACCATCCTGTAAGGACACAAAATCTTGCGTCTGTGCCCGATTATCGAATCACGATATTCACCAACTTCCCTGGCACGTAAATCTCCTTCACCACCTCCTTGCCCTCCACATTCCGCTTCACATTCTCATCCTCTCGTGCCAATTGAAGGGCTTCTTCTTTGCTGATATCTTTAGCAACCTCCTTTTTACCCCGCACCTTTCCATTCACCGAAAAGACGAGCTGAAAGGTGTTGTCGACGGTTAAAGTTTCATCATATTCAGGCCATTTTTCGTAAGCAAGCGTCTCAGCATGCCCCAGCATTTCCCACAATTCTTCAGCCACATGGGGGGCAAACGGCGAGAGGATCAGCACCAAATCTTCAATGATTTTTTTGGGTATCACCTTCGCTTTTTGTAGTTCATTGGCTAAAATCATCATGGCTGAGATAGCCGTGTTGAAGCTAAAATTCTCAATGTCTTCGGTGACTTTTTTGATGGTTTTGTGCTGTAGAGAGTCAAAATCTCGCGTCTCTACAGTATCCACCACCGTCCCCTCCTCCACAATCCGATACATTTTTTGAACAAAGCGGAAGGCTCCCTCAATCGATTTAGTAGACCAGGGCTTGACCGCTTCAAATGGACCCATGAACATCTCATAAAGTCGAAGGGTGTCCGCCCCATATTTTTTGATCACATCGTCAGGATTGATCACATTGCCTTTTGATTTACTCATTTTATCCCCATCTTCCCCCAAAATAATCCCTTGATTGACGAGTTTTTTGAAGGGCTCTTTGGTCGACACCACTCCTGAATCAAACAAAACTTTGTGCCAAAAACGGGCGTAAAGCAGATGCAATACGGCATGTTCGGCGCCTCCCACATACAAATCCACTTGATTCCAATACTTTTCATCCGATTCATCGACAAATCGATCTTTGTTTTGAGGGCTCATGTAACGCAAGTAGTACCAGCAACTCCCTCCCCACTGCGGCATGGTGTTGGTCTCTCGTTTTGCGGGAGCCTCACATTTTGGACAGGTGGTGTTGACCCAGTCGTCAATCGCAGCCAGCGGACTTTCTCCTGTTCCGGTGGGTTCGTATTTTTCGACGTCGGGAAGGAGGACGGGAAGTTTGTCTTCGGGTACGGGAACCGGTCCGCATTTTTCACAATGAATGATGGGTATGGGCTCGCCCCAATAACGCTGTCGCGAAAAGACCCAGTCTTTAAGTTTGAAATTGACCGTGGCTTCCCCGATTCCTTTTTCTTCAAGGTAACGGATCATGGCGAATTTGGCATCTTCAATCGACTTTCCGTTGAGAAAATCAGAGTTGATGAGGGGGCCATCTTCAACAAAAGCCGCCGTCTCAACATCTCCGCCATCCACAACAGGAATGATGGGTAAATCAAACGTTTTAGCAAACTCCCAATCGCGTTCGTCATGAGCGGGCACCGCCATGATCGCCCCCGTTCCGTAGCCCATCAGCACGTAATCCGCAATCCAAATGGGAATCTCCTGACCATTGACTGGATTGATGGCATAAACCCCGATGAATTGACCCGTTTTTTCTTTATTGAGACTCGTGCGTTCTAGGTCAGACTTCATGAGTGCAAAATCTTTGTAGGTTTCAACCGCTTCTCTGTACTCGTCAGTGACCAGCTGATAAACCAGCGGGTGTTCGGGAGAAAGGACCATGTAGGTGGCTCCGAATAAGGTATCGGGGCGGGTGGTGTAAGCTTTTATTGTTTCATCAGAATCTTTCACCTCAAATTTCACCTCCGCTCCATGACTCTTCCCAATCCAATTCTCTTGCATGGTTTTGATGGCAGGAGACCACTCCACCTCCTTCAAATCTTCTAAAAGTCGGTCCGCATAGTCGGTGATTTTAAGCACCCATTGGCGGAGCAATTTTTTAGTCGTCTGAGTCCCACAGCGGTCGCACTTACCATTCACCACCTCTTCATTTGCCAAACCTGTCATACAACTCGGGCACCAGTTGATGGGAAGTTCCGATTCGTAAGCCAAACCTTTTTTGTAAAGCTGAAGGAAAATCCATTGCGTCCATTTGTAGTAATCTGGATCCGTGGTGTCAATCTCACGGTCCCAATCGTAACTAAAACCAATGGCTTGAATTTGACGCTTAAAATTAGCCACATTCTCATCGGTCACCTCACGCGGGTGGCGGCCTGTTTTGATGGCATAATTTTCGGCCGGCAAACCAAAAGCATCCCACCCCATGGGATGGAGCACATTAAAACCTCTCATGCGTTTGTAGCGTGAGATGATGTCGGTGCCGGTGTAACCTTCCGGATGCCCCACATGCAACCCTGCCCCACTGGGATACGGGAACATGTCCAGCACATAATATTTTTCCTTGCTGGAATCCACTTCGGCTTTAAAGGTTTTATTTTTTTGCCAATATTCCTGCCACTTGGGCTCAATTTTTGAAGGATCGTACACTTTTTTAAGGACTAAGTAGTAAGGACTAAGGACTAAGTCTTAGCACCATCAGTTTAGCGGTTTTTTACTCACTTGAACAGACTCCTTCAACTTTATAAATGAATCACTAAATCTCAAATTTCCGACACAAACAATCTCATCCTTTTCATTAACAAGGATGGGGATTCGTTTGCGCTCATGACGCGGGATTTTTTCATCCACAAAAAAATTCTGGAGTTTTTTTGTACCCTTCATGCCGGCTGGACGAAAGCGGTCCACTTCTTTCCAGGTGCGGACCTTTAGGTTTTTAATTTGTTTGACCGTGATGTGATAATCTCCCCAATTCACTTCTGAGTGGATGAGCGCTGGTTCTAGTTCAGCCAATGCTTGACTGACACACCGGATTTTATCGTATTCGATCCGGAAACACCGCGTTTTAACACTCAACTCTTTGCCTGTTTTACCAGCCTGAATAAAATTGATCAATCGGCCAAGTGTTTTGGAGTAGAGGTCCTGAGAGCCAAGGAGGTGAATGAGAATTTCAACCTTTAAATCTTGCTCTAAACGATTGAATGCATGGCGGTCAAAACGATCGTCTTTAAAATTTTCCTCCAGCCACTCATTTTTTTCTTGCTGGAGGTTTTGGAGCTTTTTATTCACCTCAGCCATCTTATGTCTAATTTCTTGCTCAAAGCCAGGTCTTTCTCTAAGTTTCGGAATCACCTTATGTCGGAAATGACTTCGCTCAAAGTTCACATTAAAATTGGACTCATCGGTACAAAAGTCCAAACGCTGATCCGTGGAATAGGCTTCAACCTCCCGCTGTGGAATGTCCAGCATGGGACGAATGATTTTTCCAGAAATCAACTGCATCCCTCGTCTTCCACGGAGGCCTGCCCCTCTTTTTTCGTGCATGAGAACTGTTTCGATTTGATCGTCAAAATGATGCCCCACCGCAATAAAATCAGCGTGATAGGCCTGGCGAACCTCTTCCAAATAGGCATAACGGATGATGCGGGCTTGATTTTCTTGATTGCCTTGGATGGGAATGACCGCTTTTTTAACCAGATAAGGAAGCTCCCATTTTTTTGCCAAAGCCACCACAAACGCCTCATCAGCTTCACTCGCTTTGCCCCGGAGGCCATGGTTAAGATGGGCCACAATGACCTCATAACCCAGGTGCTTGAGAGCGTGAGTAAGCACCACACTATCCATTCCACCCGAAAGACCCACCACCACTTTTTTAAAAGGAGGGATCTGTTTTAAAGCTGCCTTGATGGGTTGAAGGAGCTCATTCATGGTTTTATTTTACTCTAGCTGGAGCACTTTTGCAAAAAACTTCCTGAACCGCTCTCACTAAACGCCACAAACATTCTGAACCACTTTACAAAAGTGCTCCAGCGTAAGCCAGCTAGAGTCCTCCCCCGGGGTCTCTTAATGCAAAAACCCTCTCATTCCCGTAAACACCATCGCTATCCCCGCTTCATCTGCTGCCGCAATCACCTCGTCATCTTTAATTGATCCACCCGGTTGAATGATGGCGGTGATTCCATTTTCTTTCGCTTTTTCAATGCTGTCAGGAAAAGGGAAGAAGGCATCGCTCGCCATCACCGCGCCTTCGTGACGGTTGTGAGATTTTGAAATTGAGATTTCCACCGCATCCACCCGACTCATTTGCCCCGCTCCAATGCCAACCGTCATTCCATTTTTAGCCAAAACAATGGCGTTGGATTTGACATGCTTGACCGTGTGCCACGCAAACAACATGTCTTTCAACTCTTGATCCGTTGGCTGGCGCTCTGTGACGACCCTCAATTCATCAGCGGAAATTTGAGCCGTGTCCAAATCTTGAATCAACAATCCCCCACTGACTTTTCGG
>JAUHXI010000110.1 GCA_030426875.1 bacterium | reverse complement strand
TCTCCACGTATAGGATGTTTAAGGTAATATGGATGCTTTTGTAGTCGACCTTCTTTGCAATGTGGACAAAGATTCAGGTTGGGGTCGATATTCCTTTTGATATATCTTCAAAGGGGTCTATTGCAAACTATTTTTGCAATTGGGTGGATTAGAGAACGAAGTGCTTATTTATTTAAAAATGATAAAATCTTTTCATCTCCTGCTTGTAACGGCATCGATAACTCAACGACCTCCCCATCAAAGTCCTGGACCCACTCACCAAGAAGTGCATCTACCTGGTCTCGTAATGCCGGAAAGTCAGCAGTCTCGCTATCCGTAATATCCGGATCACCTATGCGGATGAAAATGAGTAGGTCAAGACTTGACATACAATCCATTACTTTTTCGTAGTGGTTTGTCACATGTTGCTGGCTACCTAGAACCTGAAGATACGCCAGAAAGTCAAGTGGTGATCGGTCGAAGATCACATTATGGTATCTTTCTTCCATTAATTTGATGGAATACTCTAACTGCAATAGAAAATCATCTACCGTGGGTTCTTCGCTAAACAAGACTCCCTGCTCTTCCAAAATATAGTAGGGTTCCTGAAGAATCTGATAGCCATCCAACCGATCTTCCAGGAATTGGATGAATGTGGTTTTTCCTACCTGGTGTGCGCCGGTTACTGCTATCCTCATTGTGACGTATTAACCGATTTTGATCGAGGTCATACTTAAGGATCCCCCTAATGGTTGATCATTAAATAGCATTAATTCCTCTTTTTTCCCTTTTTGGTCAATTTTTATCTCCATTCCAGGCTTAAAGCTCCCGTCCAGAATGTGCTCAGCGATTTTATCTTCAATCAAATCTTGCAAATTCCGGCGAACAGGACGCGCTCCATATTCAGGTTTATAGCTTAATTTAGCCAAAAGTTCCACGGCTTTTTTGCTCGCATTGATTTGGATGTGCTTGTCTTTGAGTCGGGTGTTGAGTTCTTTGAGCTGTAGCTCCACGATCTCTTGCACGTCTTCATTTTTTAAGGGTTTAAAGACAACCAATTTATCGATTCGATTTAGAAATTCTGGTCGGAAGTGTTTTTTAACCTTTTTGAGCACCTCTTCTTTTTGATCTTCAAAGGCTTGTTCGGCTTGTTTGAGTTTGTCACCATGCAAATTGAAACCAATTTTTCGAGCTTCATCCGTCAATTCCTCGGCCCCCAAATTACTGGTCATGATGATGATGGTATTGCGAAAATCAACCTTTTTTCCTTTGGCATCGGTCAAATAACCATCTTCCAAAACTTGGAGTAGTAGGTTGAAGAATTCTGGATGCGCTTTTTCCACTTCATCAAACAAGATGACAGAGTAGGGCTTTCGTCTGACAGATTCAGTGAGTTGACCGCCTTCTTCATAACCAACATAGCCAGCGCTGGCTCCTACCAAGCGAGAGACATTGTGGCGCTCCATGAATTCACTCATGTCGATTTTAATCAATGCATCCTTATTGTTGTAGACTTCTTTGGCAAGGGTTTTAACCAATTCAGTTTTCCCCACACCAGTGGGCCCCAAAAAGATAAAAGAGCCAATCGGGCGATTGGGCGAGGCGATGCCCACTCGTGACCGTCTAATGGCCTTTGAAACTTCTTTGACCGCTTCATCCTGGGATATAATGGACTTGTGTAGAATTTTCTCTAAACTGGCCAGCTTCTTCCCTTCATCCTTCATGATTTTAGTCACAGGAATGCCCGTGATCTTACCCACAATCATGGCGATGTCATCTTCTTTGATTTGAATTTGATTGCCTTTTTTTCGCTTTGCTAACTTCATTTCTTCCACTTCTTTTTGAATGGCTTCTTTCTTCCCCTTTAGCTTTGAAGCCTTTTCATACTCTTGCTTGAGCACTTCTTTTTCAATTTTCTTCTCAATCTTCAGGATTTCAGCTTTTTTTACTTGCACTTCTGGGTGTGACACCTGTGAGCGAGCCCCTTTAAAAGCAGCAGCTTCGTCAATCAGGTCGATGGCTTTGTCAGGCAGGTAGCGTTCGGTGATGTAACGCTGTGACAGCTGAACAGCAGCCACAATAGCTTCATCACTGATGCTGAGGTTGTGAAATGCTTCATAAGAAGGTCGCAAACCTTCAACAATCTTTAGGCAGTCTTCTGTGTCAGGTTCTTCGACGACAACAGATTGAAAGCGCCGCTCCAGGGCTTTGTCTTTTTCAATATTTTTGCGGTATTCATCGATGGTGGTCGCTCCAATGATCTGCAAGCTCCCTCGACCCATGGCAGGCTTGAGCAAGTTTGCCGCATCCATGCTTCCCTCGGCCGAACCGGTTCCTGTTAACGTGTGGATTTCATCGATAAAAAGAATAATCTCGTTGTCCACCTTTGTAGCCTCGTCGATGATGCTCTTCATGCGTTCTTCAAATTCTCCGCGGTATTTTGTTCCGGCAATCACGTTGGATAGTGATAGGGAGAGGATTTTTTTATTGGCCAGGCTGTCTGGCACATGGTCGTTGACGATGGCTTGAGCCAACCCTTCAACCACAGCGGTCTTCCCCACACCCGGTTCTCCAATAATGGCGGGGTTGTTTTTGGTTTTTCGATTGAGGATGTGGATCACACGTTCAATTTCATCCTTTCGACCAATGATGGGGTCAATTTCGCCTTTGCGACACTTTTCATTTAGATTGGTGGTAAAATAATCTAAAGCTGGCGTTTTACTCTTATTCTTTGAGTTTGGCTTGGAACCAGTGCTGGCTTTTTTTTGTTGATGATGGCGTTGCTGGTCATCTTTGTGCTGAAACGCATCCATGTAGTCATTTTGACCTGGGGCAAAGACGACGCCTTGTAATCCTTGCAAGAACTTATCCAGGGAGGTGTTGATTTGCTGTACATCTCGTCCTTTTACATTCGCCATTTGCTGGAACATGTCTTCAATTTGCTGACGGAAGTCATCGGGATCGATTTCCATGCTTTCCAAGATCACAGTGGCAGCGCATTTGCCTTGAGAGACCAGGGCATGAAGCAGGTGTTCACTGCCAATAAAGGGGTGGTTGTATTGATGGGCCACACGCACGGCGTCTTCAATGATGGTAGTTAGGTAAGATGAAAGTCCGTGTTGCACTTTTTTGGCTTCGGGCTCTTGGTTGCTGGCGGAGTTGAGGATCATCCGTACGTTTTCGAGGCTGACCCCGGCGCCGGTCATGATGGAGAAGGCGAGGGAGCGGGGGTTGCTCAAAAGGCCGATCAGCAGGTGTTCTGAGCCGATGTAGGGGAGTCCGTGTTTACGGGATTCTTCTTCGGCGATGCTGAGGGCTTGCTTAGCGTTGGGGGTGAATTTTTCGAATGGGGACATGGGGTCAATTTTTAGTGTTTAATTTTAAATTTTCAAACAGAAGAAAATTCCGCTTTATTATACAGGAAAAAAGCGGGGGTGTTAAGGGGTTGTTTGACTGAAGGGGGTG
Organism: bacterium; assembly: GCA_030426875.1. Classification (GTDB taxonomy): domain Bacteria; phylum Patescibacteriota; class Gracilibacteria; order UM-FILTER-43-11; family UM-FILTER-43-11; genus JAUHWS01. Next base: position 1,908 of record JAUHXI010000110.1, on the reverse strand, counting down.
GGTCTGAAAACTAAGTAAAATAAGAGTTACCCCCTTCCGAAAGGGGGATTTAGGGGGATCTTATAGTGATTTATAAAAATGGCTATTCTACCCTCCAAGTTTTTCATTAATTAATCTATCAAGCTCACTCAAGCTATCTTCAGACATTCCAACACCTGCTGCTGCTTGTTTTAAAATATTGAGGAAAAGTTGATCCTTACCCCTTGAATCATTTACCGACCTGATTAAAAGGCTAAGTCGTGCCTCTTCTGTGTCTAGCATTCTTAGCTCTCTTATCCAGTTTTTAGTAGGTTCAGAGTGAGTCTCGCCGTGGTCCGTCACAAAAACAGTATCATCAAAATGTGGTGGAAGGCTAAGATAATCCTTAAGATACTCATCACTAGGATAATCCTTAAGATACTCATCAATTGATCTTTGTAAACCCATCTGATCAACATTTTCAAGGCCAAAGGATTCTAAACCCTTGGTAATACCTTCACGCACTTCAGCAACCCCCCCCAGCTCTTCAGCCGCCGAAGCTAATTTATTATCTTCATCATCTAAATTTGCCATATTTTAATGAATTAATGATTATTATTCTGTACTTATAATAACACTTTTTTATATTTTTAGCAAATTATTTTAATTTCCACCCCTTTACCCCCACCTCACCCCCCACAAACCCCTGATTCCCATTCAAAAAAACCTCAATCGACTGAGCCTTCCTCCCCTCCACTTGAACCTCAATCAACTCCAAAAAACCCTCCCCACAACTCACCCCCACCCTCCCTTCAACCTCACACACCGTGCCCGGCTTGTGGGGCAGGGGAGTGGCATGGGCTTTGGCTTGATGGATTTTTAAGCGCTTCCCCTCAAAAAAAGTGAACGCAGAGGGCCAGGGGTTGAAGGCTCGAATTTTGCAATCAATTTTCTCCGCTGAATCAGACCAATCAATGACTCCATCCGCCTTTTCAAGCTTGCTCACATGCGTCGCCTCCGCTTCATTCTGCTCCACGGGCTCAAGGCTCTCATCAACAATCCTGACAATGGCACCCGGCACCTCTTCCGCCGCCAATTTTGCCATTTTATTCGAGAGCGTTTGACCCGTATCTGTATTTGAAATGTCAGTTTTAAATTGAAAATAAACCGGCCCCGCATCCATTTTTTTAATCACCCGCATCAAACTGATTCCCGTGACCTCCTCCCCATTTAGAATGGCCGATTTGATGGGGGAGGCCCCTCGGTACGTGGGCAGCAGCGAGGTGTGTACATTCAGACAGTCGATTTGTGGCAACTCCAAAACAGGCTGCTTGAGCATTTGACCATAGGCCATCACCAGCAAAAAATCAGGATTCAGGCCTTTTAGTTTTTCCAAAGCACTGGTTTCATTGATGTTTTCTGGTTGAAAGGTGTCGAGGCCTAAGTTCAGTGCGGCTTTTTTGATTTCATTGGGAGTCAACTGCATCTTTCGCCCCATGGGCTTGTCGATGCCGGTCACTACTAAGGTGAGGTCGATTTGGGGGTGACGCACCAGAGCTTCCATCAGGCTCACCCCAATCTCACCCGTGCCTATGAAGATGATTTTTATTGGTTTCATGTTATTTTATTAAAATCATTCTTATTATATAGTAGTGAGGGCTGAGTCGTAAGGATTAAGTTTTTTTGCCCTGAAGTAATGAGTCAGGGGTTTTTGATGATGTGATGACTCGGGCAATGACTTTAATATGACCACCCCAACCCCTCCTTACCCAAGGAGGGGCTTTGACTTATTTTAGATTGGATGCGTTGAAAAAACTAGTCCGCCTCAAAAAAACCTAACTCCTTTCAGGGGTTTGATTTTAAAGTTTATATTGGAGCGGGTATGGGGACTCGAACCCCACTCACCGGCTTGGAAGGCCGGGATAATAACCAACTATACGATACCCGCTC
>JAUHXI010000109.1 GCA_030426875.1 bacterium | reverse complement strand
ATGTTGCTGTTTAAAAGTATGGCATCTCTAATGGGTAAGGTGGTCGGCTTGATCCAAAATGCCTCAATGACACCGGTGTCAGGATCAACAATCGGTAAATTTAGGAGTCCCAAAATCTGACCTGTTTGCTGGTGCACAATTCGGGCACCTCTGATGGAATTGATGTCTTTGACCACTTTATTAATTATTATATGACCTCACGCATCTTGCTTTATCTTGAGAGTGATCAGAGGTGAGTGATCTGTGATCAGTTTTTTGTTTTTAGCGAAGTTAAAAATATTTGGACTAATCACTCATCACTAGCCATTTCTAGAAGGTTGTCATCTTTTTATAAGAGTAGGAAGGTGCGTCACATGATTTATTATTCACGGTGCTGAAATTAAAAATAGAATAATTTCATTTGCCCATTATTGCAAATTTAAGTAGTATTTTTTTGTCGGAGTGTAGTTCAGTTGGTAGAATACACGGCTGGGGGTCGTGTGGTCGCAGGTTCGAGCCCTGTCACTCCGACCATCGCAAACGCATGCTTCGGCTTACGAATGAATCTCTTTCCAGAACTTCCGTCGCCCAGCCTACGCATGCGTTTGCTCCCTCTCCACAAAATATCCTCCTCTCCTCACTACGTTCGCCCTCTACCTCGCATTTTGCGGGGGGAGGTCCGTTTAACTGCAGCTGTGGATTGATTTTTATAATGACTGACTAGTAATTTTTGATTTGAGATTTTAGAATGATGAAATGAGAAAAATCATAAATCAAAAATCAGTCATCAGGAATCGTAAATTCTAATGAGATTTGGTGAAGGCTAGACTATATAATCTAGCCTCAAATTTATGATGGTAGCCTTGCTCACAAAAAAAGATTGCGACTCAAAATGCCAGGTGTAGAATGGGTATGAATCTAAATTAAAACAAATGAAAGCTTCTGATCTGTTCATAAAATCGCTTGAAAATGAAGGAGTGGAATTTATTTTCGGCATTCCTGGGGAAGAAAATCTAGACATGCTTGAGTCCATTCGTAATTCCAATATTCGGCTCATTTTAACCCGACATGAGCAAGCAGCTGGTTTTATGGCCGCTACTTATGGGCGACTCACGGGGAAGGCTGGGGTTTGCCTTTCAACCTTGGGGCCTGGAGCCACCAATTTTGTGACCGCAGCAGCCTACGCTCAGTTGGCTGCCATGCCCATGCTGATGATCACGGGCCAAAAACCCATCAAAAAGAGTAAGCAAGGTGAGTTTCAAATCGTGGAAATTGTAGACATGATGAAACCTTTGACCAAATTCAGCCGGCAATTGGTGAATGGAAATAACATTCCAGCCACTGTTCGAAAGAGTTTTAAAGTGGCCGAGGAAGAGCGTCCTGGGGCGGTTCATATTGAGTTTCCTGAAGACATTGCACGCGAAGAAACCGAAGCTCATGTGATGGACGTCAATACAATTCGACGACCCATCGCTGAGCAAAAAGCTATAACGATAGCCGTTGACATGATAAGAGACGCTAAATCCCCTCTCTTATTGATTGGAGCTGGGTCCAACCGTAAATTGACCTCAAAAATGCTTCGACATTTGGTTGATGTACTAGAAATTCCTTTTGTAGATACTCAAATGGGTAAGGGGGTGGTGGATGAAAGTCACCCGCTTTTTTTAGGCACCACCGCTCTTTCTGCCAATGACTATGTGCATTGTGCCATCGACAAAGCAGACTTAATCATCAATGTAGGGCACGATTCGATTGAAAAGCCACCTTTCATCATGCAGCAAGGCGACAAGCGAAAGGTCATCCACATCAACTTTTTTTCAGCAGAAGTGGATGCGGTTTATTTTCCACATCACGAAGTGGTGGGTGACATTGCCAATGCCATCTGGCAGATTTCTGAAACGTTAGAAAAACAGAGTCATTGGGATTTCGACTATTTCATGACGGTCAAACAGCAAGTGGATTTAAAAACAAGTGCGGGAATGGAGGCTTCAGAATTCCCCATGAAACCGGTACGTATTTTGGCTGACATCAGAAGAGTCATGGGAGATGAGGACATTGTGGCCCTGGATAATGGCATGTATAAATTATGGTTCGCACGGCACTATAAAGCCAAGGCTCCTAATACACTACTACTGGACAATGCCTTAGCCACCATGGGAGCAGGACTGCCCTCTGCCATCGCAGCAAAGCTCATCTATCCCAATAAAAAAGTGATTTCAGTTTCGGGGGATGGGGGCTTTATGATGAACTCTCAGGAACTTGAAACAGCGGTTCGTTTAAAATTGGATTTAGTGGTTATTGTACTCAATGACAATGCCTATGGCATGATCAAGTGGAAGCAAGAGGGAATGGGGCTTGAAAATTTTGGGCTCGACTATGGCAATCCTGATTTTGTTAAATATGCCGAAAGCTTTGGGGCCACGGGACATCACATCAAGTCGGTGGAAAGTTTTGTGCCAACCTTAGAAAAAGCCTTTGAAATGGGCGGGGTTCATGTGATCGACGTGCCGTTAGACTACTCAGACAATCACCGTCTTTTGCATCAAGATTTAATGGAAAAGTCCTGTCCTTGAGTATGAAATGAAACGTTATTTTTTTAGTATTTAAGCACTGTAGAAGCATGTCAAAAATCACGTCCATCAATCCTGCTACCGGGCAAGTTATCAAAGAATATGAAGCTTTGAACGAGGGTGAAATTCTACAAAAAATAGAAACAGGCCAGTTTCAATTTGAACGATGGAAAAAAACGTCGATTGAAGCTCGTAAAACGTTGATGCTGAATTTGGCCGAGGTGCTTAAGAAAAATAAAAATCGTTATGCTAAAGCGATTGCAATGGAGATGGGGAAGCCAATTTCTCAAGCCGTGGGCGAGGTTGAAAAATGTGCCTGGGTTTGTGAGTATTACGCGAATGAGACGGAGTCCATTCTTAAAAATGAAATGGTGGCAACAGACGATGCTGAGAGCTATGTCCGTTTTGACCCCCTTGGCATCGTGCTCGCGGTGATGCCTTGGAATTATCCCTTCTGGCAGGTTTTTCGGTTTTTAGCGCCGGCTTTGATGGCTGGGAATGTGGGGCTTTTAAAACATGCCAGCAACGTGCCTGAGTGCAGCCTTTTGATTGAAGAAGCCACCCGAGACGCCGGTTTTCCGGAGGGCTGTTTTCAAAGTTTACTGATTGGCTCAAATCAGGTAGAGATGATCATTGAAGATGACCGAGTCAAAGCCTGCACTCTAACGGGAAGTGAGCATGCTGGAAGCCAGGTGGCCATGCAGTCGGGGCGGAAGATCAAGCCAACCGTTTTGGAGTTGGGTGGGAGTGACCCCTTTATTGTGTTGGCTGATGCGGATGTGGAGTTGAGTTGCGAAACAGCCGCGACGGCTCGATTACAGAATGCGGGACAGAGCTGCATTGCAGCCAAGCGCTTTATTGTGGAGGAGTCCATTTATGATTCGTTTTTGGAGCAATTCAAAGCTCATTTTGAATCTCAAATCGTGGGTGATCCGATGGATGAAGCGACAACCATGGGACCACTTTCGAGCGAAAAAGCCTTGGAAGAGTTGGACAGCATGGTTCAAAATTCGGTTGAAAAAGGGGCTAAGATTGTGACGGGAGGCAAGGCGCTGAATCGAGAGGGCGCCTTTTATGAACCAACGATTCTAGTCAACATTCAAAAGGGAATGCCCGCTTATGCAGAAGAATTTTTTGGTCCTGTGGCTCTGGTGATCAAAGTGAAAAATGCTGAGGAAGCGATTCAAGTGGCCAATGACACGCCGTTTGGATTGGGGGCTTCGCTATGGACGCGAGATTTAGAAAAGGCAAAGCAACTCATTCCTCAAATCGATGCGGGAGCCGTTTTTGTGAACAGCATGGTCAAATCAGACCCTCGCCTACCGTTTGGCGGGGTGAAGAAGTCCGGCTATGGACGGGAGCTGAGTCATTACGGAATGAAGGCGTTTGTGAATGTGAAGACGGTGGTGATCAAATGAGTAAATTGAACCCTATGGTTACTCAATTAATGTGAATGATGAGGCTGTAATTTTTATCATATCTCCTGATTGCATCCCAATAATATATTTATTGCCTGCTTGTTTAGCGGTGTGTATAAAATTTGACGATCCCCAGGGGTTAACATGAGGGATGTTAATCAGCTCAACGCCAGTAAATTTTAATACACAATTCCTGCCTTTTTTACTTTTACCATCAAGAAAAGCGGAAATGTTTAGTTCAAGTATGTTTTCACCCAAAAGGTATGAAATTTTACTGATACTGGCATCATGTAAATTTAATTCGCTGATGTTTTTATTCATTTTATTTGCTAATTTGTGGGGAAAATTTCATACTGAAGACAATCAATCGACTGCCTTACTTGTCACACTGCTGAAGTATATCTTCAACAATGAATTCGTCACTTTTGACGATTTCCATATCAATTGGTCCACAGGCCATATTATAGATCAAAGGCTCTTCTGCATATAAGGTTAAGGTTGATGTCTCAGAAACCAAATCGCCCTCATTCAATTCGTAAATGTCTAAACCAATCTTAATGGCTTTTTCATCAATGACCTCAAAATCAATCCATTCTCTTGAGGTGATACGAACACCACTTCCATTATACTGGTGAATGGCCTTTTTATCGCCATTGTGATCCGTGTAAAAAACATATGTTTCTCCGGTCCAATCGTCCGTTTTGTACCACGTCGTTTCATTGATTGATTCCCAAACAGTGATTACTGATTGTTCCACTTCACCCATTTGAGATGAATCGTTTAATCGCTCATCATCTACACAACCTGCGAGCATGGCGACTGCTAAAAAAGATAGCAAAATTTGGAGGGGAATTTTTTTCATAATATTTAATTATAGTGGAATTATAGCGTATAAGAACTATAAAATAACCGTTTTGCTATATATTTTATATAAAAAGTTTATTAAATAAATACAGAAACTCTGGGTGGAATTTTTCTTTTGCCTCAATCATATTTTGTATTTCTAAAATCGAGGTGAATTTTATGGACTCAACCTCTGAACCAGGATTAAAGCCGGTTGAAGTCAGACCTTTGTACAAATACGTTGCCTCCCCCTGATAATCGTCTTCACTGGTGTAGGATAGCGGGGTTTCAATTCCTAACTCTTCCATCAATTCCCGATTGGCAGCTTCATCAGGGCTTTCCCCAGGTTCCACATGGCCCGCTGCGCTGAAGTCCCAATGTAATGGATAGTCATCGTCACTTGCAACTCTCAATTGGAGCAATAGTTCGCCTCGATCATTGAAAATGAAGATATATACCGATGCTTTTTTTGATTTAAGCATAAGGTTTGAGGCGTGACAATTGAGTCTTAAATTAAGTGTTCAGTGTGAACTAATCAAATTTTAGGAGC